>DATMXR010000143.1:0-5316 GCA_035561315.1 Feifaniaceae bacterium | reverse complement strand
GGATAAAACAGGCGTCGTGGAGACGTTTACGCCCGGGGCGGTGAACCGCATGAAGTCCGTGCGCACGGACCCGGGCGGCAAGGGCATCAACGTTTCGAAGACATTGCGTATGCTCGGGGAAGAAAGCCGGGCAATCGGCATACTCGGCGGCAATACCGGCGCTTGGATCGAATCGGCGCTCAAGGAAAGCGGAATCGATACGGATTTCGTGATGACGGAGCATCCCACCCGCACAAATCTCAAGCTGATCGACTGCGTAAGCGGCGATACGACGGATATCAACGAGCCGGGCGCACAAGTCACGGAACATACGCTCTCTGAAGTAAAAGAACGCCTCCTTGCGGGGCTTATAAAAGACGATATCGTGGTGTTTTCGGGCAGCCTGCCCCCCGGCGCGCCCGAAACGCTTTATGGAGACTGGGCAGGCCTGTGCCGGGAACACGGCGCAAAGGCGTTCGTGGACGCGGACGGCGGAAGCCTGCGCCACGCCGTAGGCGCCGTACCCTACGCCGTAAAGCCCAACCGGCATGAACTGTCCCGGCTTTTCGGGCGGGAGCTTCAGGATATCGGCGATATCCTGGCCTCCGGCATGCGGCTCATCGACGGGGGCGTTAAAATTGCCGCCGTCTCCCTGGGCGGGGACGGCGCGCTGTTTTTAAGCAAAAACGCCCGCTACCGCGGCTGCGGGCTTCAGGTGGAGGCGAAGAGCACGGTGGGCGCGGGAGATTCCATGATGGCGGCGCTCGCCTTCGGGGAAGCGCGCGGTATGGAGCTGGAGAAAACGGCGCGCCTTGCGATCGCGGTCAGCGCCGCGAGCGTGATGCAGAGCGGCAGCCAGAGCGCCGACCCGAATACGGTACGGGAGCTTCTTGGCCGGGTGCGCCTGGAGAAGCTTTAAGCGGCGCGGCCAATTTCTTTTATAGGGAGGAAACGGTATGTTTGTTACGGGCAACCCTGTATCGGGCGGGTACGCGCTGGGGCGCGCGTTCGTGCATGTCCCCTTTGCGCCCGTGATCGACCGCGCCCCGCTGCAGCCGGGCACGGAGGAAGCGGCGGTGGAAGCGTTTTTTGCGGCGCGGGAAGCCGCCGTCAGCGAGCTTGCGGCCATACACGGGCGGATGCTGCGGGAAAATCCCGCGCAGGCCGCCATATTCGAGGCGCACAGGGAAATCGCAAACGACGTCGGCGCGGAGGAGGAAATACTCTTCCGCATCCGCGAAGAGCGCATGCAGCCCTCCCGGGCCGTGGAAGAGGCGTTCGACATGCTGACGGAGCTGCTTGCGGGCGTGGACGATCCCTTGATCCGTGAACGCGTTTCGGATATGCGGGACGTCAAGCTGCGGCTGCTGCGCTGCATAGAGGGCCGGCCGGAACGGGACCTGAGCCGTTTGGAGGAGCCGGTCGTCGTCGTGGCGCACGATTTGTTCCCTTCCGATACCGCGGCGCTCAACAAGGACCGGGTGCTCGGCATCGTCACGGAGGTGGGCGGCTCCACCTGCCACACGGCCATTATCGCGCGGAGCTTTGAAATCCCCGCGGTGCTCGGCGTGCCGGGTGCGCTGAACTCCATCCGGCACGGCGACCTTGTTGCGGTGGACGCCGTAAAGGGCGTCATTGTGCCGGATCCCTCCCCGGAAGAGCAGGCGCAGTTTCTGACTTTGCGGGAAAGTTACCGCCGCAGGGCCGAGGAAACCAAGCGTTTTCTTCAGTATGACTCAAAGCTGGCGGACGGGACGAAAATAGAGGTGGAATTGAACATCGGCTCCGCGGAGGAGCAGGAATTGCAGGCCTCCGCCTATACGGACGGCGTGGGGCTGTTCCGCACGGAATTTCTGTTTATGGGCAAAAGCGCGCTCCCAAGCGAGGAGGAGCAGTTTTTGGCCTACAAGCGCGTGCTGGAACGCTTCGGGGAGCGGCCCGTCACCATACGCACGCTGGACGTCGGCGGGGATAAGCAGCCCGAGTGCATCCCCATACCGGCGGAGGCGAACCCGTTTATGGGCAACCGCGCACTCAGGCTCTGCTTTGAGCGGCCGGAACTGCTGCACACGCAGCTTCGCGCCTGCCTGCGGGCGGGCGTTTACGGCAACCTGTGGCTGATGTTCCCCATGGTGGGCAGCATGGACGATATCCGCCGCGCAAAGGCGGCAATAAAAAAAGCGGGCGAAGCGCTTGAAACGGAAGGGATACCCTATACAAAGACGCTTAAAATCGGTATTATGATAGAGATCCCCTCTATTGCGCTTCTGGCGCGCGCCGCGGCGCGGGAGGTGGACTTTGCGAGCATAGGCACAAACGACCTGACGCAGTATACCCTCGCGGTGGACCGCATGAACCCCGCCGTGACGGAATATTACCAGAGCTACCACCCCGCGCTGTTCCACCTCATAGGCAGCGTCGCGGAAAGCTTCGCGGCCGCGAACAAGCCCCTTGCGGTATGCGGGGAGCTGGGCGGGGACAGGCTCGCTGCGGCGGTGCTCATCGGCATGGGCATCCGCCGGCTGAGCATGGGCAAGGCTGCGGTCGCCCCGCTCAAGCGGATGCTGTCCGGGCTTACGCTCGAAGCGGCGGAGGAAGCGTACCGCCATACGCTTCAATGCTCCACGGCGGACGAGGTGGAGCGGTATTTGAAGGATAAGATCGGAACGATCGGCGCATAAATCATGACGGAGGGACGCATATGTATGCAAAAAAGACGGTAATCACCAACCAGACGGGCCTGCACGCGCGTCCCGCCGCGGAATTCGTGGCGACGGCGGGCAAATTCAAATCCCGCATCAGCTTGAGGCGGCTGGACAACAACAAGGAGGCCAACGTCAAATCCATTGTGTTCGTGCTTTCGCTCGGGCTGGCGAAGGGTACGCAGGTGGAGATCGCCGCCACCGGCGAGGACGAGGTGGAAGCGGTGGATACGCTGGTGAATCTGCTCGAAACCGGCCTGAACGAATAACCTTTTTATTATCATTCCGAACGCGGGGCAGTTCCGCTTCAGCCGTTCGACAAAAATCGGCGGCTTTTTTGATTCCGCCCCCGTCTGCTTATTTTTATAAACTATAAGAAATTTGGCGTAGTGCGGGTTATGAGATGGCAGCCGCCGCTTCTTAAATTTTATGCGCTGATAAAATCGATCAGCGACTGAAGGCTCTCGGGATCTGTCCGGGACCTGCTGCATGTAATCATCTTAAACCGTAACGCGCCCCGGCTTTTTGATGCAGGTCCGCCAAACGGTCCAGCGCCGCGTCCAGCGTTTTACGCTCCTTTGCGAAATGGAAGCGTACAAAGCTTTTGACGTCCTCTCGGAAGAAGCTGGAGCCGGGGACCGCCGCCACCCTGAGTTCGCGCGCCATCCATTCGCAGAACTCGAGGTCGCTTGTTGCGGCGTAGGCGGAAATATCCACCATGACGTAGTACGCGCCCTGCGGATCGGTATAGGTAAAACCGAGCGATCGCAGGCCATCAAGAAAATGCGTCTTGCGCACGGTATATTCCCGCAGCAGCTCCGCGTAATACGCGTCGTCAAAATTGAGCGCCGTGACCGCCGCCGCCTGCAGGGTGGAGGCCGCGCCCACCGTCAGAAAATCGTGCACCTTGCGCGCCGCTTCCGTGACACGGCGCGGGGCGATGAGGTAGCCAAGCCGCCAGCCGGTGATGGAATAGGTCTTGGACAGCGAGCTGCAGGAGATCGTCCGCTCCAGCATGCCGGGGAGGGACGCAAAATACGTGTGCGCGTTGGGCGCGTATACGATGTGCTCGTACACTTCATCCGCAATCACAAACGCGTCGTACGCCTCGGCCAGCCTGCCGATCGCAGTCAGTTCCTCCCTTGTGAACACCTTGCCGGTGGGGTTCGCGGGGTTGCATAGTATGATGGCCTTGGGGCGTTCGCGGCGGAACGCGTCCTCCAGCTCGGCCGCGTCGAACGCGAACGCGGGCGGGCGGAGCGGGATGTAGACGGGTATCGCGCCCGTCAGAATGGCGTCCGCCGCATAGTTTTCATAAAATGGCGAAAATACGATCACGCGGTCCCCCGGGTCGCATACGGTCATGACGGCCACCATCATGGCCTCCGTGCTGCCGCAGGTCACGACGATATCCGTTTCCGGGTCGATGGGGATGCCCATGAAGCGCCGCTGCTTGCTTGCGAGCGCTTCCCGGAACTCCTGCGCGCCCCATGTGACCGCATACTGGTGTATTTGGCCCTCCGCCGCCTCCCGCAGCGCATTTTTCAGCGCCTGGGGCGGGTCAAAATCCGGGAAGCCCTGCGAAAGGTTCACGGCCTGGTGCTGGTTTGCGATGCGCGTCATGCGGCGGATGACGGAATCCGTAAACTGTTCCGTTTTTTTGCTCAAAGCGGGCATATGCGGCCTCTTAACTTTTCATATTTTATATATATGATTTTATGGTATTGTATCGCGCATATGCCGAGGCTGTCAATAAAATGCTGTTTCCGCCTTGCGTTTTTTCCCAGGAGTCCGTATAATAGCTTGAAGCAAAAAAAAATGGGAGCGCGCATGAACGACGTCATAAGGAGCCTCCACAGCCGCAAATCCGTACGCGTATACGAGGACAGGGACATCCCCGCCCCCGTCAAGCGGGAGATTCTTTTCGCCGCCATGGCCGCGCCCAGCGCCGGCAACCAGCAGTTCTACACCATTCTCGATATTACGGACCAGAACATCAAGGACCGCCTTGCCGTTACCTGCGACAACCAGCCCTTTATCGCAAAAGCGCCTATGGTGCTTATTTTTTTAGCGGACTGCCAGAAGTGGTACGACGCGTACGAGGCGTATTCCTGCGACCCGCGCCTGCCCGGCGTGGGGGATCTGCTGCTTGCGGTTTCGGACTGCTGCATCGCCGCGCAAAACGCCGTGACCGCCGCGGAAAGCCTGGGCGTAGGCTCCTGCTACATCGGCGACGTCATGGAGCGCTGCGAGGAACACAGGGAGCTGCTTTCTTTGCCGCCCTACGTATTTCCCGCCGCCATGGTGGTGTTCGGCTACCCCACCGCGCAGCAGAAAGCGCGCAAAAAGCCCGAGCGCTGCGAGTTAAAGGATATCGTCCATGAAAACGCCTACCGCCGCACCGGCCCCGCCGCATTCCCGGAAGCGCTCAAAAAGCATTCCGGGGCGCAGGACTTCCGGGAATGGATCAACGCGTTCTGCACGCGAAAGTACAATTCCGATTTCGCAAAAGAGATGACGCGTTCCGTGGCGGAATATCTGAAACAATTTCAAACGAAGTATTGAAGGGCCCGGTTTTCCGGGCCTTTTCTTTTACCCGAAAGCAGCGAATGCATAAAATGCAGCAATAATAAAT
>DATMXR010000142.1:0-9462 GCA_035561315.1 Feifaniaceae bacterium | reverse complement strand
ATGTTATACTATGTATCCGCGTACCCGCTTGCGCGTATAAAACCCAATCGGGCGGCATTCCATATATTCTTTGAGGCCTTCCAAATTCCCCCCGCTTTCTCCATGAATCCACAAAAGCATCGGTGGATAGGGCGTTTCGCCCCTTGGTAAAATGAGGATAAGACGCTACGCAATAAAGATAGCGCAGCGTTTTTTATTTTTCCGCTTCTTATCCGCACAAAAGAAAATAGGGGGGTACACGCATGCAACCGAAGGGATACAAACGCCTTTTTTCTCTGCTGCTTTCTCTGGTGCTTGTTGTTTCACTGTTCCCTTTGACGGCGCTGGCCGAAGATACGCCCGGCAAGGGGCCGATCGTTTTCCATGAGATCTATTCCGGCGGCGGAAACAGCAACGCGATCTACAACCAGAAGTATGTGGTTTTGAAAAACATCGGCGCGGCCAGCGTGGATATCGGCGGCTATACCGTATGGCGCGCCAGTTCCAGCGGCGCTTTCAACACCAACAACGGGATGTATTATACCATTCCATCCAATACGGTGCTTCCCGCCGGGGCGTACTGCTTTATGTATATGCAGCCGGGCGCCACCGGAGCGCCGCTCCCGGCGCTCGCCTCTTCCTCCAGCCTGGTCGTGTTGCCGGGAGCCGGGACCTTTAATCCGAGCGCGACCGCTGCGAAGCTCGCTTTGACCACCGACGCCATCCTTCCGGCAGGCCCTGCCAGCGCCAACGTCGTGGATTTTATCGGCTATGGGAACGCCAGCCAGTTTTATGGGACGGCGGCGCCCACGGGCGAAAACGGCAAATCCTTTCTGCGTACCGCGTATAACGCCGACAACGCTTCGGATTATGCCAAGGTAACGCCGGACGTTTCCTATCTGACCGCCGCGCCCGCGATCCCCGATCCCATCACGTCCATACCCGCGGGCGCTGTGGATATCAGCGCCGCCTTGGCCGCGTCCTCCGGGGAGCTTACGGTCGTGGGCCAGCTCGTATACCGGTACGGCAACTACAATACCGTGAATACCGCCATCCTGCAGGACGTGATCAACGGCGAGATCGTGGCGCTGCAGGTCTATAACGCGCTGAGCGGGTTTGAAACAGGCGATATCCTCAGCGTGACCGGGACAAGGGGCGCATACGGCGGTGTCCCGCAGCTGGGCGGAACCGTCACGGCAACGAAGCTGTACAGCGCCGCGCCCATCGCGGCGCAGGAGTTTGCTTCGTTTGACGATCTGCTTGCGGACAAAGCCGCCCTGCTTTCCGAGTGGGTGCTGATAAAAGACGTCACGCTCGGCAGCTATGTCAGCAGCGGAAACACCAACGTTACCGATAAAAATGATGAGGAGATGCCGATCTACCGCGCGGCTACGTATCCTGCCGGAGTCGCCGCGGGGGATACCGTAGACCTGTACGCCTGCCTGTCCCAATATAACGGCGCGGACCAGCTCCGCGTCGGCGCCAGTACGGACTATGTCGTGACCAGCGATACGGCGGCGCCGGTCATCACCGTGCCCGCTTCCATCCTTTCCGCCGAAGTCGGTAAGGATTATGCCGTATCCCTGGATATTGCGGACAACGTGGGCGTCACGGAGGCTAAGCTGACGTATACGATCGGCGGTGGCAGCGCGACAGTTGATCTCGTCAAAAACGTCTCCACCGGCAAGTACGAGGGCGTGATCCCCGGCTCCGCCATCGTCACGGGAACCGCCAAAATAGACGTAAGCGTCACGGCCAGGGACGCCAAAAACAACACGGGAACGGCAGCGTTTGAGATCCCCGTCGCCGATTTCCCGCAGGTCATCGAGGTCGTCCCCGCGCCCAACAGCGCGACCGGCGCCGAAAAGCGCCCGGCCGTTACCGTGAAATTCACGAACGCCGGTACGGACCCGTCCGTTACGCTTGTCCTCAATGGCGGCTCCGCTATCGCAATGCCGGTTGCGGACAGCGGCGGCGCGTATACGGCTTCCCATACGCCCGCGGCGGACCTTGCGGACGGCAAATATGCCGCAAAAGCGAGCATCACCCGGCAGGACGGCGTCAAGACGGATTACGAGTGGACGTTTACCGTGGGCGAGCCGCAATACCGCCTGTACTTCGGCCAGCTCCACTCCCACACCGCGCAGTATTCGGACGGCACCGGCACGCTCAAGGACGCATACGATTACGTGCTCTCCCTGCCCGAGTCCGAAAATGTGGACTTCCTCGCCGTAACGGACCACTCCAACTACTTTGATACATCCGGCGAGCTTGGCGACATCACCGACGCCGCAAAGGGCAAAAAGGCCGCGGACGGAAGGACGCTTTGGCAGGAGGCGAAGGACCTCACCGCGCAGTACAACGCGCTGCCCGGCGACACCGTATTCCTGTATGGCTACGAGATGACCTGGAGCGGCGGCCCCGGCCACATGAACACCTACAATACGGAAGGGTTTGTCAGCCGCAACAACGCCACGCTCAACAACAAGGAAAACAACCTGGGCATGCAGGCATACTACAACCTGCTCAAAACCAGCGCGCCCAACTCCATTTCCCAGTTCAACCACCCCGGCACGACGTTCGGCACGTTTGCGGACTTCGCCTACTGGAGCCCCGCGATCGACGAGCTCGTCACCATGATAGAAGTGGGCAACGGCGAGGGCGCGGTGCGCAGCTCCGCCTACTGGCCAAGCTACGAATACTATACGCTGGCGCTGGACAAGGGCTGGCACCTGGCCCCCACCAACAACCAGGACAACCACAAGGGCAAGTGGGGCAACGCCAATACCGCACGCAACGTCATATTGACGGACGATTTCTCGGAGCAGGGCATTTACCAGGCCATGCGGGATATGAGCATGTATGCCACGGAGGACAAGAACCTGGAGATCCTCTATTTTGTGAACGACCAGCCGCTGGGTTCCATACTCGCGGGCGACCCTGCAAACGTCCACATCCGCGCGGATATCAGCGACCCGGACTCGGCGGATAAGATCAACAACGTGTCCGTCATCGTAAACGGGGGCGTCACCGCGTACAGCACGGCGATCCAATCCAACACGGGCGTTGTGGACGTGACGCTGCCCAACGATTACTCCTACTATTACCTGCGCATCGACCAGGCGGACGGCGATATCGCCGTGACCGCCCCCGTATGGACGGGCGAGGTCTCCAAAGTCGGCATCCACTCGGTCAGGACCGACGCGCTCATCCCCATAAAGGGCGAAGCGATGAATATCACGA
This sequence comes from Feifaniaceae bacterium, assembly GCA_035561315.1. GTDB lineage: Bacteria > Bacillota > Clostridia > Christensenellales > CAG-138 > JAEYLA01. The sequence goes on along the minus strand of DATMXR010000142.1, from coordinate 6,240 downwards.
CCAGCATCTACAATGACGAAACGAGCGCCCTGACAGTGGACAGCATCGTCTACAGCCTGCGCGTGGGGCAGGGCGCGCCCGCCGCGCTTGCGACCGTGCCCAATCCGCTCACCGTGGCCGCTCTGACACAAGGCTCCACCGCGTTCGCGTTTACACCGACGAGCGTGGGCCGACAGACTTTGACCGTCACCGTGAACGCCACCATAAACGGCGTGGCGCGCGTATTTACGCAAAGCCTGGAATTGAATGTGTTCGATAACGCGGAGCTGATCGACATCGCCATAGACGGCGGGCACAGCAACTTCTATGTGACGGGCAATTACGCGAACAGCGACGTGAACTTCATTGAGCTGTGCGCAAGAAGCGGCGTACGCACGCAGCGCCTGGCGGCCCCCATCACCTATGAAAAGATCAAGGATATGAAGCTGGTGGTGCTCACCGTGCCGTTCAAGAGCTATGGGACGGCGCTGGGAGACAGCCTCTATACCACGGCTGAGCTTGCCGCGCTCAAACAGTACGCGGACAGCGGCGGCAACCTGATCGTCTGCTCCAAGTCCGACCGTGGCAACCCCGCAGGAGCGGACGAAAAGGCGCATGTGATTACAAACGGCATACTGTCGGCAATCGGCGCGAAAGCCCGCATCGCGGACGGCATCGTGGTGGACAATGCGAAAAAGTTAAACGAGTCGTACCGCCTCAGCTTCGCGGATGACGAAAACTACAATTATAACAATCCGTTCCTCAAGAACGTGAAGGAGAAAACCAGCAACGCGTTCAGCTGCTACAACGGCGCGCCCGTCATCGCCAACGGCGCGGCGGCGATGGTAAAGGGTTATCCCACCACCTGGGGCGCGAATTTCACGGCGGACTTCGGCGGCAGCGCCTCCTACGTGCCCGTGTATGACCCGGCGGTGGATACCATCGTCGTCCCCATGGGAGAGGTGGACGCCATGGTCAGCGAGACGCTTGCGGGCGGCGGCTTCCTCATCACCTCCGGCTCGACATTCTTCTCCACGTTTGAGGTCCAGGTGGAGATGGAGAATGCGGCCACGCTGCAGAACAGCAACTACCAGATCGTAATGAACATTATCGACGCGCTGATGCCCGAACCTACCGTCTCCCCCATTTCCGCCGTGCATCAGGCCGCGGAGGGTGTGAAATTCACGGTGGAGGGCGTTGTGACCAGCAACGCTTCAGGCTACGACCAGCGCACCGCGTTCTTCGACTGCATCTACATCCAGGACGGTACGCGCGGCGTCAACCTGTTCCCGGTGGCGGGCAGCTTCAAGGTAGGCGACAGGGTGCGCGTGACCGGCACCACCAGCTCCTATAACGGTGAGCGCCAGCTTGCCGTGAGCGACATTGAAAAGATCGGGGACGGAACGCCTTTGCCCCCCGCTGCGGTAACGGCGGCGGCCGCCATGAGCCCCGCCAATACCGGCAATCTGCTGAAGGTAACGGGCGCCGTAACCGATCTCGGCTACGCGAGCGACGGAACGCTGGACACCATACTGGTAACGGATGCGACCGGAACGGCGCGCGTGTTCATCGACGGGTACATCATGCCGGATTACAGCGGCCTGAATTTGCTGAAAAAAGGCGATACTATCGAGGCCGTAGGCCTCGGGTCCATCACGGTGGACACGAGCGGGGAGGGCTCCTTCATCCCGCGGCTGCGCGTAAGGAACCGCGCGGAGATCCGGCTGTTGGAGACGCCCGGCACCGGCGGCGAAGAGGGCGGCGGCACCGGCGGCGGGGGAGGCAGCTTCAGCGGCGGGTGGAAGACCATCACCCCCGCTACGCCCATACCGGAAAACGGTGTGCCCGGCGGCGTTTCCATCCGGGGCAGCTTCTCCTCCGGAGCCAAACTGCGCGTGACGGACCTGCCGTCTTCTGGTAAGGCGGGCGCGGCGCTCAGAATGGCGGCGCTCAACCATACGGTGATCGGCCTGCAGCACCTTGCCCTTTCCGGAAGGAATTCCGGGTCCATACAGGTCATATTCCGGGTCGGCCCGGATTATGAAGGCGCTACGCTTACCGTGCTGCAATACATCGAAGCCACGGGGCGCATCGTAAGCTACACCGGCGAGGTAGTCAGCGGGACGCTGACCATACAGGTAACCGGTCTCGGTGCGTTTGCGGTATTAAGTGAGCTTGTCCCGCTTTCCGCAGCGCCGCCCAAGACCGGGGACGGGATCAGCGGAATCGGTTTCGGGCTCATACTGCTCGCACTCGGCGCGGCGCGCCTTGCGGCGGGCAGGCGGCGGAGCCGGAGCAAATAACACTTGGCTGATACAGCCGCCGCCGCGGCACCGGCAAGCAAAAAAGCCAGCTTCACCGCTGGCTTTTTGCTTGCCGGAAATATACCTTGGGCATGTTTCCATCCGGTTATTCTTTCACGGCCTTGATGCGGATCCTCACGTAATCCGCGTACCACGTTCCGTCCCGGCGCAGTACGGGCGCCAGCTCCTCCACGGCCTCCCGCCTGATCTCCTCCGCGGCGGACGGCGGCAGCCCTTCAAACGCCCGCGGCAGGAACATATCCATCCAGTCCGCCAGGCCGTTTTCCCCCTGCAATTGGGTCGGGCGGGCGAACAGGGCGGCATAGGCCACGCGCAGCCCGTGCCGCTCCAGAAGCGGCGCATACTCCCCGACGGCGGGAAAATAGAAGGTATTTTGGTAAGGAAGCCCGCGCTTTGTAAACGCGCGTCTCATCGCGCCGTGTATAAGCTCCGTATTGCCCTTTCCGCCGAATTCGCAGATAAGCCGCCCGCCGGGTTTTAAGGCGTTTGCAACGCAATTGAGCAGGGCATGCTGATCCAAAATCCAATGGAACACGGCGTTGGAAAATACGGCGTCCACCGGCTCGGGGAGGCAAAAGTCCGCAGCGTCGCCTTGGAGGAACGTCAGATGCGGGTGGCGTTCCCCGGCCAGGCGGAGCATGTCCATAGAGCTGTCGAGCCCCGTCACGTCCGCTCCGAGCGCGTGGAGCTTTGCCGTCAGGGCGCCGTCCCCGCAGCCAAGGTCCAGCACGCGCTCCCCCGGTTTTACTTCCAGCAGGTCAAGAAGATCCGCCCCGTATTGGGAAACGAACCGAAAGTTTTTCGCGTACCCCTGTGCATCCCATTCCATGTTCATCGCTGCCCCCAAAGTCCAATCGTTTCCAAACAGTATAGCAGGTTTTGAAAGCGCACACAAAAAGGACATCCACGAATATGTCTTTTTATGCGGTGCTCATATTTCGTTACCCATAATCCCTTGCGGGCGGGCACCGTCCGGAAAATGACGGTATGGCGTTATTTTATTGGGCGATATCCATATCGCCTTTTTCAACGTCTTGCATGCGAATATCCTTGCCGCCCAATCAAGCTTCGCTGGCATTAAGCGGGCATAGCTTGCAGGGCAATCATGCCGGCCGCATCGTTATGAACGCCCTCCTGCATCAAGCGGTGCAGGAGGGCGTTGAATTCTCCACTTGATTGGGTGCCGATTATTCCAAATCAAGGTCGGGGGTCTCCGCAAAGTGTTTGAGCATCACGATCGGTTCGGACTTGCTCAGGTTGGTAATGGCGACGCCTTTCTTGGCCGCCGCGTCCGTTACAAAAAACTCATCGTAAGTAAGCTGTCCGTAACGGATAAGCGCAGGGGTCTCAATATCCCAATCGTTTAGCTTGCCGTGCCCTTGCAGCATGATGAGACCATAGGCGGCGGCATCCCGGATGATGGCTGTCCGCCCGGGGTAGACGGTGAGGCGCTTGGCGCAGGCCAGCCGGGATTTGTAGCAGATCCATTCTTCCAGATACCCTTCGCTTGCCATCTCCGCCGTATCACGCACGGGCTTGGGAAGCATCAGCCTGTTCTTATGAAAGTCCCGATCCACGTTGAGGTCCCAGTCTATGACATCCATCAGATAATCAAAATCACCAATCCTGTCCTCGGGGCAGTTCTTCCAGAGCAGCTCCGGCGGTACACAATGGTCCGAAAATAAAACCGATTGGTACATCGCGTATACGTCCGATGCAAACTGCGGCTCATACGTGCAGAGGCTGCCCGGCGCATGCAATACTCCCGGCGGCACATCCCAGCCGGTATCCACCCGTAGCTTGTAAGCACGCGAAAGCTCCAACAGATGGTTATCGCCCTTTACAAAATTCATCAGGCTCCCGCGCACTTCCTCCCTGCTTGTATCGGGGTTAAGGCCAAAGAAGGTGTAGGCAAATTCGCCCGGATAATTGTTCACCTGCGCGGGAAAAAAATACATCTCCGGCTTGCCGGCCTGCCCGGTCAGCCTGGCGTGCTCATCCCGATGATGGATATGGTGGGGAAGCGGCCCGAGATTATCAAAGAATTTGGAAAACATGGGCCATTTACCGTACTTGTTCCAAATATGCTCGCCTACGATCTGCGCCCCCAGCTCCGACACCGCGTCAACGAGAAGCACGCGCTCCTTGCCTTTCTCATCGATGACAATATAGCTCAGGCCTTCGTCATGCGGGGTATTCGGGCCATTGTCGGCAGGAGTGGTGGAAGAAAACCAGCGCTCATCTATGCCGCCGCGAACGAGGCCCAATACATAATAATCATCAGGATGCAGCTTAATGCGCTTGCCGGGCCGGCAGAACGCCCTTGGCACCCACGTGGGTGCTAAGCGGAACACGCCTTTGCCCTGTTCCAACGCTTTTTGCGCCAATTGCTTGTTGCTCATTGAAAACTCCTTTGCTGTATTTCGCTGTCTATATAGCCGCCGTCATACGTGTACATCAAACGCTGTACCCGGCAATGGGATAGTACGCCATATCCGGCCTGCGGTCCAGCCTGCCGTACAGGCACACCACGGGGATGTCGCTCGTGAGTATGACTGCATACTGACCGTGCGGGATTAAGAACTGTTCCTTGCCGACCGGACCATCCATACGGAAGCAATTGACCCGTCTGGAGGGCACCTCCAGGTGGATGCTGCCTGCCGGCTCTTTATCCTCAAACAACAGTTCAAGGGCGATGTGCGCAGTCTGCGTGCCGTTGTTCACGATCATCAAAGCCTCATGCCCCAGCGGTTCCCTTTCGCCCTGCGGCGGAAGGTCCCCGTCCGCGAATACCCAGGTCTTTCTGCCCAGTTCCATATCTGCCCTGCTCCTTTTTATTTATAGGTCCTTCATGAAATACGAGTCCATCTTCGGAGAGAGCGGCTCGCAGCCCGTCTGCGTAATAACATAGCCGGTCTCGATGCGGCCGCCGTACAACTCCGAGTGGCCGAAGAAGCTCACGTCTACCATTACAGTCATGCCAGGCACCAGTACAAAGTCCCCATTGGGGCCAAAGAACGGCGCCTCCGCCTCCATTAATCCGATGGAGTGAGCGAACGGGCAGACGATATACCGCTCCAGCCCATGCTTTTCATAATACTTACGGCCGGGCACATCGATCTCGCGCCCGCTCATGCCGGGCTTGAGCATCGCCTTGGTCAGGCGCATGGTCTCGCGCATATGATTAAGAAGCTCCTTTTGGCGCGGCGTATAAACCCCGTTTACGGGAATGGTATCCCCAAAAGTTCCGGCATACCCGTTGATGCGCGGCGCGATGCCCAGCATAACGAGCTCCCCATCCGCCATCTTTCTGTTGATGGCGGTGGGCACAACGGCCTTTGCGCGCGCACCCGAACCCACAATGCAGGAATAAGCAAAGCTGCTCGCGCCGTTTACGCGGCAAACGTATTCGCCTGCGGCGGCCACTTCGTATTCATACGCACCTGGTCCGACGGCGGCCACCATTTTATCGTAAGCGGTATCGCACAAGCGCATGGCGGCGCGGATCTGCTCGACCTCCCAGGGGCTTTTATAAGCGCGCATGGTCTCGTACGCATCGGTGATATCTACGATCTCCACGCCGGAAAAGCCGGCGGCAAACTCCGTATATACCTGATGCGGGATGGTGGCCGAGCCGACAAAGCCGATGCGTTTTAACACCGTTCCCTTGGATTGCAGTTCTTCGTTCAGCTTTTTGAAATCAATGATGGTGGCGTTGGGGTATTCCTCATCCGGCACCATGAACACCGGGAAGCACCGCGTGGCCGTAATCGCAGACGCCATCTGGGCAAACGGTTCGCTTTCAGGGCCGCCCAAAAGCAGCGCTTCGCCCTCAATAGGCACAAGAACCGCGCCCTTTTCAAACTGCGGGCACCAACCGGTCAGATACCAGCCGTTTGCGATATTGAGTTCATCGTAATAGACAAGAGCGGCGTCG
>DATMXR010000141.1:0-3755 GCA_035561315.1 Feifaniaceae bacterium | reverse complement strand
CAATACTCTTCTTCATTGTAATTCCTCCTGTAATCTTTTTGGAAAAAATAAAAAGACGGCCGGAGCGATGCCCCAGCCGCCGGGTAAACGTTTCCCTGTGCGGACTGATGAATAGCGCTCCACAGCGCAACCGCGCCGCGGCAGTCGGCAGGATATTCTCCTGCGGACCAGCAGCATACCGCCCAAGCCGGTACATTGCTTCGGCAAGTTCCCCTTTTGCAGAACATCTTCGCCCCTTGAGCGGCTCCGCCCTGCTACTGTTGAAACCTGCGCCTCTATCCTCTTATGATTCGCAGCCCACGCTGCGGTTTAAGTCATTATGATACAGGATATAGAAAAAGTCAATACAAAACATTTCCCACAAATCAAAGGGTTTGTATCATATTTTCCCGTATCGTACATACCGTCACGCCAGGTCCATGTTATGCAGCATCCCCCTGGAAAAAAGCACGATCAGCATGGCGACGATGGTATTCCACGCGATAAACAGGAAGTACGTGGTCAGCCCCGGAATGCTTTCGCTCAGTATCATGGAGCCGATCATTCCCGGCATGACCAATAAAAGCAGCAGTATGATATATATGGTGATAACGAGCGCTTTGTTCTTGGAAGGCCCAAGCATGCGCTCCACAATGAGCATGCCCGCCATATAGAGCAAGGAGATGCTCGCGTAGCACAGAACCGCCGCGACGCCCTCCGGGAACGTCCCGTGAAACAGCGCCACGCCGAGCAAAGCGAACAATACGCCGTCCGCCAGCGCCTTTAATAGCTGCGGCAGCAGCACCGCCATCAGCTTGCTCCAGGCGTTTACCGGCGCAAGGTACAGCACGGGATACTGCAACTCCCGGGCGACGCCGGTCGTCGTGTTCAAAAACATCATCATCCAGACGCTCATGTTGAGCACGCCCCACAGCCAGCCGTCTTCAAGCACTTCCCCGGGCAGGAACAGCATGGCCATAACGGGCCCTGCAAGCGCGCCCAGCGAATAGAGGTCGAGCAGGAATACGCCGCCGCGCGACTGCTCCCGCAGGATACGGCCCGTAAACGCAAGCGCCCCCGTCCCGTACAGCGGGCCTTTATCCCGCTTGATTTTTGCGCTGACGTCGCCCTGTGCGGTGGCGCGGCCCGCCTTCGCGTCCTCCTGCTTCTGGTTGGCGCGCTCCGCGGCGAGCAGCACGTCCTCAAAATAATCCATACTCGTGCGCTGCAGCAGCAGCGCGCAGACAAGCGTGCCCAGAAGGGTCAATACGGCATAGAGCGCGGCGCTGCCCCACCGGTAAGCCGCAAAGCTTACGGCAAGGCCGCGCGCCCAGCCGACAAACGGGAAATAGTTCCACGCGTCCGCGGCAAAGTACCGGGTCAGCGCGTCCTGCATTTCGCCCTGCCCGGGCAAAAACAGCAAAAAGCCGCCCACAACGCCGGCACAGATCAGCAAAAGCGCGGAATTGACATAGCTGCGCCGTTTGGGGGAGCCCGCGCAAAACGCGTACAGAAGGGCGGAGAGTATCTGCGAGGCGAAGCCTATGAGCGCGTAGGCGGCCATCAGCCCCAGCAGCGCGTAGCCGTCCAGGCCCGCCGCGTTGCGCATATTGGGGTACTGGAATATCATGAATACCGACGCCGCAAGCAGTATGCCCGCCTGCTTCAATATGCCGCCCAAGAGTATTTTCCTTGGGCTTACCGGCGCCACAAACAGAAAATTGACGTCCGCCATGGAAAACAGCGCCGTACCCTGTTTGAGGCCCGTCATAACGGACATGCCCGCAATAAAGAAGAACACGCCGAAGAGTATGGCGGAGTAGCCCGCGATCTCTTTTGTTGGGGGCGCTTCCGAGGACATGGCGGGGCCGAAGAGCATGTAGGCGGCAAAGCCGAACAGCAGCAGGTACAAAACCAACACGGCCGGTTTTTTGAGCACCAGCAGGAAGCGGTTTTTTAACGACCGCATCCAAAGATATACGATCGCCCTCATTTTCCGCCCTCCGTGATGGAGAAGAACAGTTCTTCGAGCTGCTCCCCGCTCTCGCTCATGTCCTCCCTGCTGCGTTCCGCGGCGATGCGGCCGTTCTTCATGATCAAAAGCCTGTCCCAGAGATCCTCCGCGCTGTTTAAAAGATGCGTGGAAAGCAGTGTGGCGACGCCGCGCCGCTTTTCTTCGATCAGGACTTCCTTTAACACCTTGATGGCGTGCGGGTCGAGCCCCACCATGGGTTCGTCAACCAAAAGCGCCCTGGGTTCGGGCAGCAGCGCGCAGCACAGGCTGACCTTTTGCTGCATGCCCTTGCTCAATTCCCGGCCGACCTTCTTTTCCTGCTCCAAAAGCTCGAAGCGTTCAAGCAGCAGCTTCGCCCTGTCCCGCCATCCCTCTTCCAAAGAGTACGCGCGGGCGATGAATTCCATATGCTCGGCGATCGTGAGCATACCGTAGACCGCCGGGGTCTCCGGCACATAGCCCAGCACGCGCTTTGCTTCCATGCTTTTATTCGGCTTGCCGTCCACCGTGACGCTGCCCTGATATCTTAAAAGCCCCGCCATCGCCTTGATGGCGGTGGATTTTCCCGCGCCGTTGGGCCCCGCAAGCACGGTCACCGTTCCGTATGGAACGGTAAAGCTCAGTTGATCGTTCGCAAGCACTTTGCCGTATTTTTTGGTTAATCCTTCCACAACGAACATGGGTGCACCGCCTTTTAGCCTTTATTTTCTAATTCCGGTTCAGTATATCACAGATCGCTTCACGGGCGCACGCCGTTGATTGTTAAATCTGATCCATTTGTCAAATCTCCCCTTTTACCGGCCCCCCACGCTTCACCAACAATGCCGCTTGCGCATACCATAACAGCAGAAGCCGGCCGCAAAAACGCACATCTGCGCGGCCGAACGCCGATCCAAACAAGGAGGAACGCCCATATGTATCAAAACCAGAATACGATGGGTAGCTGCTGCTTCAAACCATGCGGCTGCCAATTAAATCCTTTGGATGTGAAAAACACGCTCATTGCGGGCAACGTATGCCAAACCTGCAATGCATGCGGCATCACATGCAAGGAGGAGCCCGGATGCCTACTCGCGACCGCATTCATCGCAAAACAGGATTACAAAGCTGGCTACTGCCCGAACGAAGCCCTGTGCCAGGGTACGATGTTCCCGGAACTTTTGCGCCCGTACTTGCGTTAGGAGGCCCAACATGGATGCGAAGCAACAAGCTCTTCTGATGAAGATCAGCGAATGCGAATTTGTGTGCGTAGAACTCAACCTGTATATCGATACGCATCCCAAGGATAAGGATGCGCGCGCCGATTACCTCTGCTATTCCAAAAAGCTTGCGGAACTGATCGGCAAGTATGAACAGCTGTATGGACCTTTGCTTGGCTTCGGACACTCTCCCTCCGACGCTGGATGCTGGGTTTGTTCGCAATGGCCGTGGCAACTGTAAGGAGGCTCTGTTATGTGGATCTATGAAAAGAAACTGCAATATCCCGTCAACATCTGCACGCCCGATGTAAGGATGGCAAAACTGCTCATGGCGCAATATGGCGGCCCCGATTCGGAGCTTGCCGCAGGGGTCCGTTACCTGACACAGCGTTTTTCCATGCCGGATAACCGCTGCCGTGCCACCGTAAACGACATTGGCACCGAAGAGCTTGCCCACTGGGAAATGATCGGCACCATGATCTACCAATGCATGAGGGGTGCCAGCATCGCGGATATTAAAGCTGCCGGTTTAGCCGGATACTACACCATGCACGACCATGGCG
>DATMXR010000140.1:0-8026 GCA_035561315.1 Feifaniaceae bacterium | reverse complement strand
ATATTGCCGCCCGACGCGGAGGAGGACAAAAGAGTGCGAAAGGATGAAATGCCCCGACAGTGGGAGGGGAATGTACGCATCCCATCCGGATGTGCGATATCCGGAATCATTGCGACGGACGGAGCGGCGTTTAACGGACAGGAGATCATAAATTCCATTTCCGTCATGCACGACCGCTCCAACGGGCTTGGCGGAGGATTTGCCGGATATGGCATCTATCCGCAGTACAAAGAGCTTTACGCCCTGCATGTTTTTTACGAATCTCAGGCGAGCAAGGAAGCTTGCGAACAGTTCATGGACCGGCATTACGATATCGTCAATTTATCGCGTATCCCCGTGCGCCCCATGAAGCAGATTTCCGGGGAGCCTTTGATATGGCGTTATTTTTTGCGCCCCCTGCCCACGAAGCTTGCCGCGAGCCAGCTTGACGAAAACGAGTTTATCGTCCGCAGCGTGATGCGGATCAATACCCAGATCAGCGGCGCGTATGTGTTTTCCTGCGGGAAAAACATGGGCGTGTTCAAGGCCGTGGGGTATCCGGAGGATGTCGGCCGCTATTACCGCCTGGAAGAATACGAAGGCTACTGCTGGACGGCGCACGGCCGTTACCCCACCAACACCCCGGGCTGGTGGGGCGGCGCGCACCCGTTCGGCATGCTCGATTATACCGTCGTGCACAACGGCGAAATCTCCTCCTACGACGCGAACCGCAGGTTTATCGAAATGTTCGGCTACTCCTGCACGCTGCAGACGGATACGGAGGTCATCTCCTATATCCTCGATTATCTCACGCGCAAGCAGGGCATGGACTTAAGCGAGGTCGCAAACGTCATCGCCGCGCCCTTCTGGTCCACCATCTCCCGCATGGAGGACGAGAAGCGGGAGCGCCTGACATATTTGAGAAACGCGTTTGCAAGCTTGCTTATCACAGGCCCCTTCTCCATACTGGTCGGCTTCAGCGGCGGGCTCATGGCATTGAACGACAGGCTCAAGCTCCGTTCCATGGTGGCGGCGCGCAAGGGTGAACGCGTATACCTCGCGAGCGAGGAATGCGGCATCCGCGTGGTCGAGCCGGATGTGGAGGAGCTTTGGGCGCCGCGCGGCGGCGAGCCCGTCATCGTACGGCTCAAGCCCGAGGCCATGGCGAAAGTCGTCTAGCGGAAGGGGAAGGTACTATGCCTATCAATTTTCAATATCCGGAATATGAAGTCGTGCGCAATTTTACCCGCTGCATCGCCTGCCGGGTCTGCGAACGGCAGTGCTCCAACGAGGTGCATCAATACGACGAAGCCGCGGGCGCCATGACCGCGGACGACAGCAAGTGCGTGGACTGCCACCGCTGCGTGTCCCTCTGCCCGACGCGCGCGCTCAAAATCACGAAGTCCGACCATGTGTTCAAGGAAAACTCCAATTGGTCCAGCGAGGCCATCACGGACATTTACAAGCAGGCGGGCTCGGGCGGCATGCTGCTTTCCTCCATGGGCACGCCGAAAAATTATCCCGTCTACTGGGATAAGCTGCTCATCAACGCGTCCCAGGTGACAAACCCCTCCATCGACCCGCTGCGCGAGCCGATGGAAACGCGCACGTTCCTGGGCAAAAAGCCCACCGGCATCAGGCGGGACGAGAACGGCAAACTCATCACCAAAATGGAGCCGCAGCTTTCGCTCACCACACCCATCCTGTTTTCCGCCATGAGCTTCGGCTCCATCTCCTACAACGCGCACCACAGCCTCGCTATGGCGGCGGAGCGCTTAGGGATCTACTACAACACCGGCGAAGGCGGCCTGCATGAGGATTTCTACAAGTACGGCCCGCACACCATCGTGCAGGTCGCGTCCGGCCGCTTCGGGGTGCACCCGGATTATCTGAAGGCGGGCGCGGCCATCGAAATCAAAATGGGCCAGGGCGCGAAGCCGGGCATCGGCGGGCATCTGCCCAGCTCCAAAATATTGGAGGACGTGGCGAAAACCCGCATGATCCCCAAGGGGACGGACGCCATTTCCCCCGCGCCGCACCATGACATCTACTCCATAGAGGATCTGAGGCAGCTTGTGTACTCCATCAAAGAGGCCACGCATTACGAGCGGCCCGTCATCGTCAAGATCGCCGCGGTGCACAATGTTTCCGCCATCGCCTCCGGCGTCGCCCGGAGCGGCGCGGACATCATCGCCATAGACGGCTTCCGCGGCGGCACGGGCGCCGCGCCCACCCGCATACGGGACAACGTCGGCATCCCCATAGAGCTTGCGCTTGCCAGCGTGGACCAGCGGCTGCGGGAGGAGGGCATCCGCTCGGACGTTTCCGTCGTCGTCGGCGGAAGCATACGCAACAGCGCGGATATCGTAAAGGCCATCTGCCTGGGCGCGGACGCCGTGTATATGGCGACGGCCCCGCTTTTAGCCTTGGGCTGCCACCTCTGCCGCACCTGCCACCTGGGCAAGTGCAACTGGGGCATCGCCACCCAGAGGCCGGACCTTGTCAAACGCCTGAATCCGGAGATGGGCGCGGAGCGCCTTGTGAACCTCATCACCGCCTATACGCACGAGGTGAAGGAAATGATGGGCGGCATGGGCATCAACTCCATAGAGGCCATGCGCGGCAACCGGCTGATGCTAAGGGGCGTGGGCCTGACCGAAAAAGAGCTTGAAATACTCGGCGTCAAGCACGCGGGCGAATAAGGGGGCAAAAATGAAGCGTATATTTGTCAACGAGCAGTGGTGCCTGGGCTGCCACCTTTGCGAATACAACTGCGCGTTCGCCAACTCCGGCGAAAAGGATATGGCCAAGGCCCTCAAGGATGTCCGCATCAACCCGCGCATCAAGATCGAGGAAAGCGGGGATATCTTCTTCGCCGTCGCGTGCAGGCACTGTACGGAGCCGCTGTGCGTCAAGGCGTGCATTTCCGGCGCGCTGACCATTGAGGAAGGGTTGATTGCCATCAACGCCGACAAATGCATGGCCTGCTACACCTGCGTGCTCTCCTGCCCGTACGGGGCCATCATGCCCTCAGTCGACGGCCCCATGCAGAAGTGCGAGCTGTGCACCAAGAACTCCTTCGGCGAGCCCGCCTGCGTGTCCGGCTGCCCCAACAAGGCCATCGTGTTTGAGGAGAGGTAAGCGTATGAAGTATGTCATCATAGGCAATTCCATCGCCGCGGTCGGCTGTATCGAAGGCATCCGCCGCGTGGATAAGGCTGGCGAGATCACCGTGGTGGGCCGCGAGCCCTACCCCGTGTATTCCCGCCCGCTCATCTCCTACCTGCTGCTCAATAAGACCGACCGGGAGCGTATGGCGTACCGCCCGAAGGACTTTTACGAAACGAACGGCTGCGCGCTGCTTGCGGGCAAATCCGCGGTATCGATCGACGCCAACGCGCACACCGTGACGCTTGACGACGCAAGCACGCTTGCGTATGAGAAGCTGCTCGTCGCCACCGGCTCCCGCCCGTTCGTGCCGCCCATAAAAGGGCTTGATACCGTGGGCGGCTACCACACGTTTTTGACGCTGGACGACGCGTTAAAACTGGACGCGGAAGTGGACGGGGAGAGCGAAGTGCTCATCATAGGCGCGGGGCTCATCGGCCTCAAATGCGCGGAGGGAATCAGCCGCAAGGTCAAGCACATCACGATCGTGGATATGGCGCGGCAGGTGCTGCCGAGCGTGCTCGACGCAGGCGGCGCGGAAGTGGTTAAGGCGCACATCGAGGCGCAGGGGATCACGCTGCATCTTGGCGTCAGCATAGACTCGTTTGCAGGCAGAGAGATGCTCTTAACCGACGGCAGGCGCATCCCGTTTAGCGCGCTGGTGGTCGCCGCGGGCGTGCGCCCGGAGGTGGAGCTCATAAAGGCCGCGGGCGGCGAGGTGAACCGCGGCATCGTGACGGACAGCTCCGGGAAAACGACGCTCCCCGACGTTTACGCGGCGGGGGACTGCGCGGAAAGCTACGATATTTCAAACGGCACCAGCCGTATCTTGGCGCTTTTGCCCAACGCATACATGCAGGGCGAAGCCGCGGGCAGCCGGATGGCGGGAGGAACTCTGGTGTTTGACCGCGCCATCCCGCTCAACGCGACATCGCTGTGGGGGCTTCATATGACGACGGCGGGCAGCTATATCGGGCAGGACGCCGTGTACGGCGAAGCGGGCGATTACAAGCGCCTGTTCTACGAAAACGATCTGTTGAAGGGCTTCATCATCATAGGCAATGTGGAGCGCACAGGCATTTATACGGCGCTGATTCGCAATCACACGCCGCTTTCTTCCATAGACTTTGAACTGATCTGCGAAAAGCCGCAGCTCATGGCGTTCTCGAAAGCCGAGAGGAAACGGCAGCTTGGAGGTGTGCAATGATTACGATCGACGCAAAGGGCATGCAGTTCCGCACGCTCAACGAAAAGCTGCACGAGGCGCAGGAAAAAGAGGTTCTGATCACGTCCTGCATGGGGCAAAGGTATTTGGCGAACGGCCTGAAGGACAAATACGTCAAGGTACGGGGCATCCCCGGCAACGCCCTGGGCGCGTACATGGACGGCGCGACGGTGGAGCTGGAGCAGAACGCGCAGGACGCCACAGGCGACACCATGAACGACGGGCGCATCATCGTCCACGGCTCCGCGGGGGACGCCACGGGCTACTCCATGCGCGGCGGCAAAATATATGTGCGCGGCAACACCGGCTACCGCTGCGGCGTGCATATGAAGGCGTTTGCGGAAAAACGGCCGCTGATCGTGGTCGGCGGGCGCGCGGGCAGCTTCCTGGGGGAATACCAGGCGGGCGGCGAAATTTACGTGCTGGGCCTGAATTCCGAGGGCAAGTCCCCTGTGGGCTACTTCTGCGGCACGGGCATACACGGCGGGGCGATTTATCTTCGCACCAAGGAGCTTCCGCGGGACCTTCCCAGGCAGGTGACGGCGCGGGTGGCGGACGATAAGGACAAAGCGCATATCGCCAAGCAGTTGAAGGAATACTGCGAGATATTCAGCCTGGACCTTGCCGAAATACTCGCGCACGAGTTCTTTGTGCTCACCGCCGACACCGCGAACCCGTATAAGCAGATGTATACGCACTGAATAAAAACAAGCAGGAGGCCCATGTAAAGCCTGCATGGGCTCAGGCTGTCAAAAAATCCCCTGGGGGTTCGGGGGCCACGCCCCCAGAGGCTTCCATCGTGAGCGGCGGCGTGTACGCCGCGAGCGAAAAGCCTTGCTGGACAAGGCTTTCCTCTCAGGGTTTGCTGGCCGTGCCGTAGGAACAAGCAAACCCTGTACTCTCAAAAAAGTGGCTGCGCCACTTTTTTGACACGCTGAGCCCATGTAAAGCCTGCATGGGTTTTTTGCTGCCTTGATACATGCGCCGCGTTCCGGGGTATAAAAAATACAGGGAAACATGTCGAACGACACCGCTTGTGAAAACGCAAAGAGTATTGCATACTATTGACAACATGAATTTACAAAAATGCCGCAATTGGCGGCAGGAAATTGGGATCCCGGGCAAGAATTATTAATACGCCAATCGTCGGATTCTTTTTTGCGCATCATGATACGCAGCTTGTTTGGGAGCAAAACGGCATAAAAGACCTGCTGAACCGGCGTTTTTGGGGAAAACCGAAGGAAGGAGGGACTCATTTGGAAGATCATCGTTATGTACCTGAGCTGGATGGCACGCTGCGCAGCCACATGATCAAGGTGCCGGAGATCATCAACCAGGCTACGGGCATCAGCATATTCGGCAAGCTGATCAAATCCCTGGCGTTTACCACCGACGTCGCCATTATAAAAAATATCAACGCCAATGCAATTATCGCGGTTTATCCTTTTACGCCGCAGCCTGCCATTACCCACGCCATTATGACCGTGGCGGACGTGCCCGTATTCTGCGGCGTGGGCGGCGGCATCACGGGCGGCAGGCGCACGCTCAATATCGCGCAGGACGCGGAGTTCCAGGGCGCCATGGGCGTCGTGGTCAACGCGCCCACGCCCAACGAGACAATCGAGGGCCTAAAGCGCATCATCGATATCCCTGTCGTGGTCACGGTGGTATCCGAGCACACGGATATCCGGGCCAGGCTGGAGGCGGGAACGGACATATTCAACGTGTCCGGCGGGCCGAATACGGCGGATATCGTGCGGCAGATCAGAAAGGAATACCCGTACGTACCCATCATCGCCACGGGCGGAATCACGGTGGACAGCATCGCGCTTACGTTGGAGGCGGGGGCGAACGCCATTACGTATACGCCGCCCGCGCAGGCGACGCTGCTGCGCGGCATTATGGAAAAATACCGCAGCCAGTGGGATGATTAGGGCGGCACAGGAAGTTTGCATGAAAAAATGGAGCAGGGTTTCCTGCTCCATTTTGCCGTTCAACGCTCTGTTTTACAGCGTCTTTTCCGCCTCCGCCATGATATGGTAAAGCGCTTCTTCAAAATCAACATGATCCAGGAACCCGTATGCCGCGCCCTTTTCCTGAAAATAATCCGCCATAGCTTTTAATTGCGCGTCCGTATAGCTCTTGCAGGGCCTTTTGAATAACCTGCCGCAGCGTATCCGGCAGAAGGCGTAGCCAAAATCACAGACAGCCCTGCCGCAGCCGCATTGGAACGTCTTTAAAAAGTCATAGGCATAGCCGCGCGCCAGCATAAAAAAGGCGGCGTGCCCGGACAGAAACGGGCCGGTAGCATATGGGAGCGCCTGCATGCCCGCCTCGTTCTGGACGAAGTACAGGAGCATATCCGCCGTGATACAGCGAAGCCTCCATTCGGAGCAGCGATCGATGCTGTCTTCTTTGACTACAATGGTATAGACGGGTTCGGTCCGCCCGATAAAGCCCTGGCTGCGCAGCAGCAGGAAAACGGGCCGCCGCAGTTCCGGAAAGGACGCAAGCGCCGGTTCCAGAAATTGCGTGGCGTAACGCTCCAGCTTTTGCGCGCGGGGCGCGGACATCCGGGGGGATAAAAGACGCCAGCGCCGTTCCGGATACGGATCCATCATCCCGGTCTCCCTGTTCATTTCATAGTGGCGGGCATTTTGCCCGAAATCAAAATCGCGCCGATTATTCGGCGCGAAAGTATCTTCATATAACCGTTACGGCGCCGGGGCAGCGGACGCTTCCGGCACGGGCGTCGCGGCGGGCGCGAAGTAGCCGGGGTTTATGACGAACCCGTAAAGCGCGAAAAGACCCATGGAGATCACCAGGGAGATAATCAGCGCCGTGCGCAGCAGGGGGATCTTCCGGCCGCCCTTCTTTTCCAGCATATTGGGGAGGTACAGCGCGAGCAGCGCCCCGATGATGAAGCCTATGGTGCCTACGCTTTCTATCCTGCCCAGCACCACGATGCAGGTGGCGCTCAATGCGCCCAGCACGATGCCCGCGATGAGCTGGTACTTCTTCCATTGATCGTCCGGTATGGCGGCAATCTTTTTTTCAAACTCGGTAGGCTCCGGCGGGGTCTCCTCCACGGGTTCCGCAGGCTCCGTGGAAATCTCCTCTTCCTCCGGCGGGACGCGCCTAATATCCTCCTCGTCCAGGGCGGGGAAAATGTCAAAATCCTCGCCCTGCAGGCGCGGCGGCTCGGGTTCCGGATCGCGCTTTTTGAACATGCGCTCTACCTCCTTGGTTGTTCAGTGAATGGTCCTGTCCATTATCGCATACCCTACCGGGTGATGCAAACGGTATTTCACTTTACCCGCCGGCCTTCCGCCGCCCGCCGCACCGGGCAAAAACGGTTTACAAAGAGGGACTTCGCTGATACAATAAGATAGAAATTGGGCGTTCAGCCTCAAGGACGAGCCTTTCATAAAGACATACTCCATAATAGCTTTGTGTAAGACCTGCGGCAGGCGCTTTCAAACATCAGCAATAACCTAATTTTACAGGGGGAACTGCACGCATGAAAGAGTACACTGCGAACAAGATCCGCAACATTGGCATTTTCGGGCATGGCGGCGAGGGAAAGACCACGCTGACCGAGGCCATGCTTTTTAATGCCGGGCTGCTCGACCGTATGGGCCGTGTGGAGGATGG
>DATMXR010000139.1:0-4549 GCA_035561315.1 Feifaniaceae bacterium | reverse complement strand
GTATATTATAAAGAATGTACCTGATGAGGAGCGCAGGGAGCTGGACCGCCTGAGGGGTCGTTACCAGGAAGTGGTACGCGAGCTTTCCGCGCTCAACGAACTCAACCAAGGCCTGCTGCAGACGCAGCTCCAGTACACATCCTTCTGCATGGACATGCTGATGCAGGCAAAACCGGTGGGCGGGACGTACGGAAGTACTGGCCAGGCAAACGCGGAGTACCAGCAAGGGAGACGGTTGATCGACCAGGAAGCGTGAGGGAAATATGTCATCATTTTACGGATTGGAAATCGCAAAGACCGGCTTATTTATCAGCCAGAAGGGCATCAATCTGGCCGGCCATAATATCGCAAACGCGGATACGAAAGGATACACGCGGCAGAGGCTTTCGCTTGCCTCCATCGATCCGGTTTCGCTTACGGCGCGGTTCCTTCCGATACGCAGAGGCGCCGTGGGCGGAGGCGTGGCGGTGCTGGAGATCGAGCAGCTTCGCAACGCCTATGTGGACCGTATGCTCAGAAACGAAAATTCCAGCCTTGGGCAGTGGAACACCCGTACGTCGGAAATGGAGTATATCGAAACCATTTTCAACACGGTAGGGGACGCCAACCTTTCAAATTCTCTGGCGGATTTTTTTGACAGCGTGCAGGAGTTTTCGGCAAAACCCGTCAGCAAGGAAATGCGCACCAATTTGCAGCATGCGGCTATTTCATTGACGGAGACGTTCGGTCATTACTACAAGCAGCTGACCACACTGAGATCGCAGATGAACGATTCCATCAGCGTGACGGTGAACCGCATCAATGAAATCACCCAATCCATTGCGGAATATAACGAGCACATCCAGATATTTGAGATCAGCGGCGAAAACGCGAACGACCTCAGGGACAAGCGCAATGTGCTGCTGGATGAATTGTCCGGCCTTGTGGATATGGAGTATCAGTACACGACCGATACCGACGGCCAGGAAAAGCTGACCGTAAGGATTGCCGGCAACACCGTCGTGGACCACAGCGCTTCGTATAAACTCAAGGTCGTGGCCGACGCAAACGGGGATTATGACGTCTGCATGGACAATGCTGCGGAAACCCCGGTCAATTATACAAATGGGGAAATAGAAGGGTACCGGCAGCTAAGGGACGGCAGCTCGCCGGACGATATGGGCATTCCGTACCTCATGAATGAATTGAATAAGCTTGCGCAAGGCATCGCGAAGCAGTTCAACGATATCCATAAACAAGGCTGGACCATGCCGCATGACAGCGTCGTATCCCAGCAAGGCGTCTACCTGTTCCATGTGGATGTGGACGGGAGCGGCGTGGAGGATTATTCTTCCATTACGGCCGGGAACTTTTCGATTTCCGACGCCGTATTGAACGATGTCTACATGCTTGCGGCTTCCAGCAAGGAGATCGATTTTTCCTCCTCGGACCCGCAGGACACGAACAACGACATTGCGCTTGCGCTCGCGGCTTTGGGGACCTCCTCCGTTACAATGGGCAACACCAGCTTTGAGGGTTACTTAAAAAATCTGGTTGTGGAGCTGGGGGTAAGCAGCGCGCATTGCGAGAAAATGCTCACCAGCGAGCAGACGCTCGTAAGCAACCTGGAAAGCCGCAAGGAATCGGTTTCCGGCGTCTCTGTGGACGAGGAAATGGTGCAGCTGATGAAATTCCAGCATATGTACAACGCCTCCTCCCGTGTGATCACCTCCATTGACGAGCTGCTGGACAAGCTCATCAACGGCACGGGCATCGTAGGGAGATAAACGGGGCCGGCTCAGGATTCAGGGATTTATAAGGAAAGGCGGGACGCCGCATGCGCATTACCACAAATATGATGACAAGTTCGTTTTTGACGAACCTCAACAACAATCTCAGCGCCCTGGAGAATTATCAGACCCAGCTTTCTACCGGCAGGCGCATCAACAAGCTTTCGGACGACCCGGTGGGGGTCCTCGGCAGCATGAACGCGCGCGTCAAGCTTGCGCGGCTTGAGCAATACCAGAAAAATGTGGGCTACGCGCAGGACATTTTGAAGCAAACGGAAACTTCCCTTAAGGAAATCAATAAAATCCTGCAAACCGCGTATGAACGCGCGGTGCAGACCACTTCGGATACCTATGAGGAGGTTGACCGCGAGGCGGCCGCCGCCGAAATCGCACAGTTGAAGGAGCATATCCTCAATTTGGGAAACACCAAGGTTTCCGATCAATACATATTCGGCGGCTATAATTCCGTAAAGCCGCCGTTCACGTTGGACGCCGCCGGGAATCTTTTGTATAACGGGCTTGACGTCAGGGTCAATGACGCCGCGCTGCAGGATCAGGCAGCCCAGAATATGAAGCTTGAACTCGGCTTCGACATCACGATGACCACGACCATCAACGGGATAGAGCTTTTGGGGAGCGGTACGAACAACATTTATAATCTGCTCCAGGAGTTTGAGACGGCGCTTTCCGACGGGAGTCCGTCCTCGGTCTTGGGCGGATTTATTACGAAGTTTCAGACCGTGCAGTCGGACGTCATGGCGATGACCGCAGAGGTCGGCGCAAGGAGCAACCGGCTTACCCTGATGGAAAACCGGTATGCGGACGATGAAATCAACTATACCGATATCAAATCCAAAGTGGAAGACGCCGATCAGGCGGAAGTCATCATGCGCTACAAAATGGCGGAATCGATCTATCTGTTCGCATTAAAGATCGGCTCTAATATTATCCAGCCGACGCTGGTGGATTATTTGAAGTAAGGGGCAGGGGTGTGATATAATGAACTCGCTTAGCATTCATACCCAACGTGCTGTGATCGAAATTACATCGCGCCCCGCGAAAATGTACATCGAACACAAACGGCCCCACTTCAAAATCAAGCGTATCGACCCCCAAATGAAGATCGAACGGAAAATGCCCACGTTCGATATCAAATGGGAGGACGTTCGCAGGGACAGCGGCCTTCCGTCCCCCTTTCAGGCAAGCAGGGACTTTGCCGCAAAAGGGAAACAAAAAGTACTCGATGCGATCCGTTCCATTGTGGAACGCGGAGATATTTTAAAAGACACCACGGACCCCCAGGCGTTTGAAAAAGTGGCGGTTTCGGTTTCCGTAAAGGACATGCCGGAGCTCAACGTGGGGCTCATGCCCAAGCAAAAGGCCCGCATCGAATGGGACCCCGGCTACTGTACCATAGAATGGACGGACCCCGTTTTGCAGATCGAATGGGACAAGGATTTCCGGCCGACCATCGAATGGGAGCCCTACGCGGTGGAAGTGCGCCTCAGGCACAGGCCTTTGGTGAAAATCCGCGTCAATTTGGAAAAAATACCCGGCGCCATAGGCGTCAAGGTGGACCAGGAAATATAAGCTGCTCGTTGCTTTTTTTGTGATAGGGGGTTCATGCAATGCTGATCGAAACGGCCAGATTCGGGGATTTTAACCTGAATGACAGCAAGATCATCGATTTCCCAAGCGGCATACCGGGGTTTGAGGAGCTGCACAAATTCATTATTCTGGAGATCAACGAGACTAAGCCCTTGTATTGGCTGCAATCCACGGAAAACAAGTATATTTCCCTGCCGGTGGTGATCCCCTTTGAGCTTTTGGAGGATTACTACATTGAGATACGCGAAAACGAACTGAAGGGCATCGAGGTAGACGATAACAACGATATTCTGATACTCAATGTGGTGGTCATTCCCGAAGACATCAGGAAAATGACGGTCAACCTCGCCGCGCCCATCATCATCAACCTGAAGCTCGGTGCAGGCAAGCAGATCGTGGTAGACGCGGCGGACCTTCCGATCCGGTTTCCCATATACGATGCGGTCATGCGGAAGTTGAAAGGGGGCGAAGCGGATGCTGGTTCTCTCGCGTAAAGCCGGCGAATTGCTTTCGATCGGCCCGGATATCACCATAGAGGTTGTGGCCGTGGAAGGGGACCGCGTGCGCCTGGGCATCAACGCGCCCCGGGATACGCGTATATTCCGCAAGGAGCTTCTCGATCAGACGGTGGATATCAACAAGATCGCGGTCAACGCCCCGGCCATCAATTTTCAGGAAAAGTAAATCAACAAAATACCGGAATCTATAAAAAGTCCTGCCCGAACGAGCAGGATTTTTGCGTCTTCGTTACTTCTCGTCCTTTTTCTTTCTGGCCCGCGCGAACTGCAGGATCCCAAGAATGATCAGGAATATGCCGAACGCCTTTTTCAGCCACTCCGCCTCCAGGCAGGTGGCCAAAAACGCGCCGCCCACCGCGCCTATTAAGCCCCAGATCAAAAGAGGAAGCGCCGTCTTCGCCCGCAGCCGCCCGTCCCGCCGGTGGATGAATAAGGCGAGAGCCGCGCCCGGCAAAAACGCGAGCATGTTTACACCCTGGGCCGCGTGCTGGCCCATGTTTAAAAACAGCGTCAGTATGGGTATGAGCACTGTGCCGCCGCCCATGCCCATGCCGGAAAGCACGCCGGAAACAAGTCCGGCGAGAAGATACCAGAAAAAGCTCATAGCAGCAGGCGGACGCACGCCCCAAGCATCAAAAGCGCGAAGAGCCTGTC
>DATMXR010000138.1:0-7172 GCA_035561315.1 Feifaniaceae bacterium | reverse complement strand
CTACGGGGCTTGTCGTCGCGTGCCAGGATGAGCGCTCGCAATTAAAAAACAAGGAGCAGGCCATGCGCCTCTTAAAAAGCCGCCTGCTCGAAATGTACCAGTCCCAGCAGGACGAGGAGCAGGCCAGCGCCCGCAAAAGCATGGTCGGCTCCGGCGACCGCAGCGAGCGCGTCCGCACCTACAATTTCCCGCAGGGCCGCGTGACGGATCACCGCATCGGCCTCACGCTCTACAAGCTGGAGCAGTTCCTGGACGGCGATATGGATGAAATGATCGACGCGCTGATATTGGCCGACCGCGCGGCGAGACTTACCGGAGATAATGAATAATTAATGGTATATTATTCATTCTCCCAAAATGGAGGTACCATGCAAACAACGCTTATCGACGCCCGGGGCAACCCGGAAGCGGGCACGCAGCTTGGCGGGCAGCTTCTGCGCTCCGGCGGGCTTGTGGCGTTTCCCACGGAAACGGTGTACGGCCTTGGCGCAAATGGGCTGGACGAAGCGGCCGTACAAAAAATATTCGAAGCGAAAGGCAGGCCCGCGGACAACCCGCTTATTCTGCATGTCGCCCGGAAAAACGACGTCAGAAAGCTGTGGGATACCGTGCCGGAAATCGCCCGGCGGCTGATGGACGCGTTCTGGCCGGGGCCGCTTACGCTCGTATCCACAAAATCGGATATCGTGCCGGATATCGTAACGGCGGGCCTGGATACCGTGGCCGTGCGCATGCCGGAGCATAAAACGGCGCGCGCGCTCATACACGCGGCGGGCGTGCCGGTCGCCGCGCCCAGCGCCAACCTTTCAGGGAAGCCCAGCCCCACGACGGCCAAACATGTGCTCGACGATCTGCGGGGGATTATCCCGCTCATACTCGACGGCGGGCCTTGTGAATACGGCCTGGAGTCCACCGTATTAAAGATCGGCTCCCCGTGCGTCATACTGCGGCCGGGCGCCGTCACAAAGGGCATGCTCGAGGCCGTGATCGGCCCGGTAAAGCTCCATAAAAGCCTGCTGCAGCCGCTGGGGCAGGGGGAGGACGCGCCCTCTCCCGGCATGAAGTACAGGCACTACGCGCCGGAGGCGGAGGTCGTCGTCGTTACCGGCAAGCCGGAGCGGATTGCGGGGCGCATACTGGAGCTGTATGAAAGCTATACATTTTCGGGAAAAACCTGTGTTATTTTGGCGACGGAACAAACCCGGCACTTTTATCACGGAAAAGAGTATGTTATAATAGGCGACAGAGAGCGCCCAAAATCGCTTTGCGAAAGCTTGTTTTCCGTTTTGCGCGAACAAGGGAAAAATGCAGACGTGCTTCTTTGCGAGGAAGTCCCCGCGGAGGAAGCGGGCCTTGCGTTCATGAACCGCCTGCTGCGCGCGGCCGGATTCCACACCGTACAGGCGGAATAACCCATCGTTTATTTGGAATGCGCGTACGCGCACAATTGCGGCAGTCCCGCATGAACAGGAGGATATTTTGAAAACCGTGCTATTCGTCTGCACCGGTAACAGTTGCCGAAGCCCCATGGCGGAGGCCATCATGGAGGAGCTGGTAGACGACCACCCACGATTGTCGGGCACGCTGGAGGCGGTGTCCGCGGGAACCATGGCGTGCGAGGGCGCCGAAATGACCCCGCATGCGCAGATGGCGCTGGAGCAGATGGGCATCCGCCCGGGCCGCCACCGCGCGCAGCAGTTAACGCCGGAGCTTGCGGAGAAGGCCGACCTCATACTCACGATGGAAGCCCAGCATATCGACGAGGTGGAGGCCCTGTGCCCCGAAGCGCGGGACAAGGCGCACACGCTCAAGGGTTATGCCGCGGGCGTGGACGGTTTTCCGGGCGACGAAGAATACGACATACAGGATCCCTTCCGCGAGCCGCTCGACGTATATATCGAAACGGCGGAGGAGATCCGCGAGGCCATGGGGCGCGTGCTCCGGCGGCTTGAGAAAGAACTGTAGGGACATACTGTCCTTAACGAAATAACAGGAGACACACATGAAAATTGGTTTTGGCAGCGATCATGGCGGATATCTGCTCAAAGCAAAGCTGATCGCGCTGGCAAAAGAACTGGGCCACGAAACGGTCGATTTTGGAACGAACACGCCGGACAGCACGGATTATCCCGATTACGCATCCTCGGTCGCGACGGCCGTATCAAAAGGGGAACTGGACCGCGGGGTGGTGCTCTGCAATACCGGTATCGGCGCAAGCATCACCGCCAACAAAGCAAGGGGCGTGCGCTGCGCGCTCTGCTCGGAGCCTCTTTCCGCCCGGCTCACCCGCGAACACAACGACGCAAACATGCTCGCGCTCGGCGCGTGCATGATCGGCGATTCCATGGCGGAGGAGATATTCCGCGTTTGGCTCAATACGCCCTTTTCCGGCGGGGAGCGCCATTGCAGGAGAATTCAGAAAATTACAGAGTATGAGGCCCGTCAGTAACCGCTGGCGGAGCCTTTTTCTTATACGGCGATTCTAAATTTTAGGAGGGTTTTATGGGTAAGCTGGTCGTCATCGATCATCCGCTGGTGCAGCACAAAATTTCTTTGCTTCGGGACAAACACACGGGCACAAAGGAGTTCCGCGAGCTGGTGCAGGAACTCGCGATGCTTATGGCCTACGAGGTCACGCGTGATCTGGAGCTTTGCGATACGGTGGTGGAGACCCCGGTGGCGCTTGCGCACACCAAGGTGCTTGCGGGCAAGAAGCTGGGCATCGTGCCGATACTCCGCGCGGGCCTGGGCATGGTGGACGGTATGATGAGCCTTATCCCGGCGGCCAGGGTCGGCCATATCGGCCTGTACCGCGATCCCGCCACATTAGCGCCCGTCGATTATTACTGCAAGCTCCCGCCGGACGTGGGCGAGCGGGACATCATCATCGTGGACCCGATGCTGGCGACCGGCGGCTCGGCGGTGGAGGCCGTGCGCATCGTCAAAAAGGCGGGCTGCAAAAGCGTGCGCCTGGTGCACCTCATCGCGGCGCCCGAAGGCATCGCCGCCGTGCAGAAGGCGTATGACGACGTGGATATCTACGTGGCCGCGGTGGACAGCCACCTGAACGATCACGGCTACATCGTGCCGGGCTTGGGCGACGCGGGCGACCGGCTGTTCGGGACGAAGTAACGGGTTTCTTCCGTTGCGGGACAAAGCCGCCCCGGCTGGTTTTAGAAATCATAAAAAGCGGTTGTGCTTGCCACAATCGCTTTTTTTGCGGGTAAGGTCCAAGTCTTTACTTAAAAGAGTTCCCGGCGCTTCTTGCCCGGGTTCCCGGGTATGCCAGAATTTCTGCCAAATTGTGATGGCATAAATTCTGGCACATATAATCGGGTTGAGGCGATTGGGTGATTTACGAACGAATACGGAATTTACGGGAAGATAAGGATTGGACGCAGCAGCATGTAGCCGACTTGCTGCATATCAGCTGCATATCAACAGAAGAACGTACTCCGCCTATGAAAACGGCGTCAACGCCATGTCTCCCGAAATTCTGGCTCAATTGGCCCAAATCCATCATACCAGCGTCGACTATCTTTTAGGGCTCACGGACACAAAAAAACCTTATCCAAGAAAGCCGGAATAGTCTTGCCGCCCCTTTATGCATTTTCTAAAGCGCCGCTTCCTTGTGGCGGCGGCGTTGGCTTTGAGCCGGTAGCGGACGGACGTTCTCCGATAGGCTTCTTCCACAAACGCGAAGAGCGCCCTGCCAAACCCTCAAAGCTTCCCTGGCAGGGCCTCCTTGCGTCAAGACAGGGAAGCAAGCACCGACGCGCGCGTAACGATCCCCTGCAGCCTGCCCTCCGCGTCCGTCACGGCCACGGGATATTTCGAATGGGCCATTTGCGGGATCAGCTCGCTGATATAGGCGTCCGCATGCACGGAGAGCACGCCCGGTGAAATGACGTCGGCCATGGGCAGGCCCTCTTTTCTTGCCCGCACCGCTTCGTCAATGGACAATATGCCAAGAAGCTGCATTTTGCCGTCCACCACATAGGCTGTGGATACGCCGTTCGCGCGCATTTCATGTATGGCGTACGCAAGGCCGTCCTTCGGGCGGACCAGGCACGCGGGCGTGTCCATGATGTGCCGCACGCAAAGCACCTTTGTTTTGTCCACGCTGTCTATAAAGCTTCGCACATAATCGTCGGCCGGATGGATGGACATGTTTTCCGGCGTGTCGATCTGCACGACCTTGCCGTCCCGCATGATGGCGACGGTATCGCCAAGCTTGAAGGCCTCGTTGATGTCGTGCGTGATGAATATAACGGTCTTGTTCAGCTTGCGCTGTATGGAAAGAAGCTCAAACTGCATATCCCTGCGCACAAGCGGGTCCAGCGCCGAAAACGGCTCGTCCATCAAAAGGACCTCCGGGTCGTTCGCAAGCGCCCTAGCAAGGCCCACGCGCTGCTTCATGCCGCCGGAGAGGCTGTCGATCGGCTGCTTGTCCAGTCCCTTGAGCCCCACCAGCTCGATCATGCTCTGCGCCTTCTTTTCGCGCTCCGCTTTGGGCATGCTTTTGACCTCCAGCCCGTACGCGACATTGTCCATCACGTTCCGGTGCGTCATCAGCCCGAAATTCTGAAACACCATGGAAATCTTGTTGCGGCGGTAATCCAGAAGCCCCCGCTTGTCCAGCAGGTCGATATTCGTTCCCTCGTACAAGATCTGGCCGGAGGTGGGGCGGTGCAGCCGGTTGAAGCAGCGCACCAGCGTGGATTTGCCCGAGCCGGAAAGCCCGATGATCACAAATATCTCGCCCCGCTTGATTTTGAGGCTGACGTCCCAGAGCGCTACGGTCACGCCGGTTTTTTCATAGACGGCGGCCTTGTCCGAGCCTTCCTTCATCAGTTTTGCGGCCTCCGTTTTATTGGGGCCGTACAGCTTCGTCACGTGCCGGGTCTGGATGACGATATCCTCCCGCGCGTCGGCGCCGTGGTCGCTCTGTAACATCACCGCGTTTGCGGGTCTAGGCGCTGCGTTCATGTTTCCACCTCCTCTTTCTCTGCCGTTTCGCGTTCTGCTCGGTCGCCGCGATCCCGTTTTGCGTCAGCCGGTCGATCACGATGGCCATAATGACTACGGAGATGCCCGCGATCAGCCCGCGGCCGATCTCAAGCCGGTTCACGCCGATGAGCACTTCCATTCCAAGGCCGGTCGCGCCGATCATGGAGCAGGTTACCACCATGGCCATCGCCATCATGATGGTCTGGTTGATTCCCGTCATAATGGTGGGGAGCGCCTGGGGGATCTGCACCTTAACAAGCGTCTGCATACGGGTGGAGCCGAAGGCTTTCGCCGCCTCCACCACCTCCCGGTCCACCTGCCGTATGCCGTGGCTCGTCAGCCGGATCACAGGCACGATCGCGTAAATGACGGTGGCGATGACGGCGGGCGCTTTGCCCAGGCCAAAGAACAGCACGGCGGGGATCAGGTACACGAACACCGGCATGGTCTGCATGGTGTCGAGTATCGGGCGCACGATCCGGTTGGCGCGCTCGCTGCCGGAAATCAGTATGCCTATGGGCAGGCCCAGCAGCAGGGAGATCAGCACGGCGGCGATGATGATGGCGAGCGTTTCGTTCATCATATCCCATAAGCCGAACACGCCGATCAGCGACATCATGACGGCGTACAGGACACCGCTTTTCAGTTTTCCGCTCAGTCTCCACCCCGCCAGGAAAACCAGAACAAGCAGCAGCCACCACGGAAGGATGCCGAGGACCGCGTGGATTCCCGTAATCATGCCGTTGAGCCCGCTTTTTATCCCGGAAAAGAACGCGTCATGCCGCACGCTGAACGCACGGATGGAGTCGTCGATGGCTTTCAGGTCGATGGCGAGGGTAAACGGAAATTCCGTGAAAAAGTCGGTATCCATATAAGTCCCCCTTTAAGCGATCGCTTTTCGGACCAGTTCCGCCTGTTCGGGCGTAAGCCAGCTTGCAACTAGGTCGTCATGCTCCCGCAGGAACCATTTCGCCGCTTCTTCCGTGGAGGCGCCGGTTTCCTGCATGTATGCGAGCGCTTCCGAGGTGAGCGCGCTCGAGGTGCGGTACTTTTCCAGGAAAGCGCAGAATTCGGCGTTGTCCTTCGCGAACGCGTTGCTTGCGCCTACCGTGACATTTACGGACGGAAACGCCGTTTCCCCGGCGAGATAGGTATCCGGGTCATAGGGGGCGTCCTCGAGCAGCACAAAATCGTATTTGCCCAAAAGCCAGGTGGGCTCCCAATAATACCCCGCGATTGCTTCCCCTTTGTCGTAGGCCGATGTAAAGGCCGCGTCCATCGCCGCCTGGGAGCCCGGGCGGAAATAGGTGAAGTTCTCGTCCAGGCCATAGTATTCGTACTTGCTGAACATGATGGTGTCCACTTCCCAGCCGGGGATCGCGCCGTACAGGCGGCCCTTGCCGGGCTGCTCGTCGTCCGGGAATACCTCCGGATACTTCTTCAGGTCGGCTACGGATTTTAATTCCGGCGCCATGGGCGCAATGCCGCGCGCCGCGTCGCCTTCGATCACATACCTCGGCACATAGACGCCCTGCATATTGTCGTCGAAATTGACGCCCAGCTCCTGCAATTTGCCGGACGCGACGTCGGGATCATAGGAAGGGATGTTGTCCGTCCAGACTTCCATATGGACGTCCACCTCGCCCTTGATCAACCCCTCGTGCAGGACGGGCGTTGTCCCGGGGATCTCCGTCCATCCGTCATACCCGAACGCCGCCTTTGCGATGGTGCCCGCCACGGCGTTGTGAAAGCGCGCGCTGTCCCAGCCCGCGTCCGCAAAGCGGATGGTTTTTGTTGAGGTGCATCCCATCACCGCTGCGGCGCACAAAACCAACAGCAAAGCGCCGGTGAGAATTCTTTTCATACTCCGATTCTCCTTTCAAATACTAACAAACAACTCTATTATAAAACAAAGTTGTTACTCAGTCAAACCGGGGTATGCACAGATATTTATCATATTCTGTAAAATGGATGGGAAAACCGGTGCAGAACGCGAATATTTGGGGCAAAAGCACCGCATATGTGGCTCAAATCGCGATGCAAAAAAAAAGGCGCCCCAGCGACGGACGCCTTTCAGGTGTCAATGGAGTTTGGATCAAAACAGCCCCGTGATGGTTCCCGCTTCGTCCACGTCGATGCTTTCCGCCGCGGGGACCCTGGGC
>DATMXR010000137.1:0-8383 GCA_035561315.1 Feifaniaceae bacterium | reverse complement strand
AATCGATAGGGGGCATGTTATAATACTAACGGATTTTACAGGTAACAAAAGTGCGGTATTTGCTTGCTCAATGAATGCGGTTCTTCCGAATACGGTTCTTTCAGGGAAGGGTGAGCATACCCTTTTTTTCTGTATGGAAATTTTGTTTTGAAACTATGGAAAGGATGGTGTCAGCTTTGCCAAAGCTAACCTTTCAGGGCGGCGTTCATCCCATGCACGACGTGCATGGAGGCAAGCTCCCCACAAAGGATCTCCCGGTAAGGGAATTTACGGCGGATACGGTAAGTATACTAATGGGCATGCACCTGGGCGCGCCCAGTTCCCCCTGCGTACAGAAGGGGGATTATGTCCGGCTCGGGCAGTTGATCGGCGAACCGGTAGGCCCGCTCGGGCTTCCCGTTCACGCCAGCGTCTCGGGTACCGTTATTGACGTTTCCCCCAAACAGCAGCTTTCCTCTTCTTCCGCCGTTTGCGTGACCATCAAAAACGATCATAAGGATGAATGGGCGGACGGCATCACGGGCCTAGGGGATGTGGAAACGGTCGATCCGTCCCTCATCGTTCCCGCCGTAAAAAACGCGGGCATCTGCGGCATGGGCGGCGCCTGCTTCCCCACGCACGTGAAGCTGACCGTGCGCGAGGGCCAGTATTGCGACGCCATCATATTGAACGGCGCGGAATGCGAAACCCACCTGACGGCGGATTACCGCCTGATGCTGGAACAGTCCGCAAAAATAGTGGACGGGCTTCGCGCCGCCATGCGCGCTTTAAATGTCAAGCGCGGCGTCATCGCCATCGAGGACAACAAGCCGGAGGCCATCGCGCTTATGAAAAAGGCGGCGCAGGGCCGCGAGGGCGTGGAGGTCGCGGAGCTTAAGACAAAGTACCCGCAGGGCGGTGAAAAGCAGCTCATCGAGGCCGTAACGGGCAGGGAAGTCCCGCAGAAAAAGCTGCCGCTCGACGCGCACGTGATCGTGCTCAACGTCGGCACCGCGGCGGCGATCGCGGAAGCCGTCACCACCGGCCGCCCGCTCGTTTCCCGCATCACCACGGTCACGGGCTGCGTGAATAAGCCCGCGAATCTTCGCCTGCGCGTCGGCACCACGTTCGCCGACGCCGTTCAGGAATGCGGCGGGTATTCCAAGGAACCCGGGAAGCTCATTGCGGGCGGCGCCATGACGGGCATCCCCGCGTCCAGCGGCGAAGTCTCCATGACAAAGGCGACAAACGGCATCGTTGTCTACAGCAGGGAAGAGGCCAAGGAATTTGAGGAAAACCCCTGCATCCGCTGCGCGCGCTGCGTCGCGGCATGTCCGGCGGGCTTAAGGCCGTACCTTATGAAGCATTACTGCGAGGACGGCGACCTTGCGGCCGCCGAAGCCGAAAACGTCATGGATTGCATCGTCTGCGGCTGCTGCTCGTACAACTGCCCGGCGAGGCTCCGGCTGACGCCCGCGTTTAAAGTTGCGAAGGATCAGATATTGGCTGCGCAAAGGGGAGGTGCAAAAAAATGAACCTGAAGCTATCTCCCGCCCCTCATGTCCTGAAGGCGGACAACACCAGAAGGCTGATGCTGGACGTCATCATCGCGCTCGTTCCGGCTTCCCTTGCGGGCGTATACTTCTTTGGGCTTAAGGCGCTTTTGCTGCTTGTGCTCAGTATGGCCTCCGCCGTGCTTTCCGAGTATGTATGGCAAAAGCTTATGAAGCTGCCCGTTCGGGTGGGCGACCTTTCCGCGCTCGTCACGGGGCTTCTGCTCGGGCTCAATCTCCCGGCCGGCGCGCCCTGGTGGCTCGCGGTGCTGGGAAGCGCCGTCGCAATCATCGTAGTCAAGCAGCTCTTCGGCGGCATTGGCGATAACTTTGTAAACCCCGCCCTCGCCGCGCGTGCGATACTGCTTGCCTCCTGGCCCGTGCACCTCACCCGGTTTACGCTCCCCACGGCGTTTTCCGGCGTGGACGCGGTCTCTTCCCCCACGGTGCTCGCCGGGTTTGACGCAAGCAGCCTGGACCTGTTCCTGGGCAACGCCCCGGGCTGCATCGGGGAAGTGAGCAAGGTTGCCATATTGATTGGCCTCGCGTACCTCATCATAAGAGGTACGATATCCTTCCATATTCCGGTGATATTCCTGGGCGTTACGGCGCTTCTGGCATGGATCATGGGCCCGCAGGGCGCGTTCACGTTTGACGGCGACCCTCTGCGCGCCATACTTTCGGGCGGCGTGATGTTCGGCGCCGTATTTATGGCAACGGACTATGCCACCTGCCCCATGACCACTAAGGGCCAGGCGGTGTTCGCAATCGGCTGCGGCGTCATCGTATCTTTGATCCGCGCCTACGGCAGCTATCCCGAGGGCGTTACCTACGCGATACTGATTATGAACATCGTTACCCCGCTGATAGACAAATACATGCGCCCCAGGGTATACGGTTCGCCCGCAAAGGAGGCAAAAGCATGAAACAGAAGAAACTTACCGCCGCCTTCTTTGGCGGCCTCCTGCCGGACGCTCCGGCGCTTCGTCTGGCCGTGGCGCTGTGCGCCGCGCTCGCCGTCGCCGCTACCGCGAGCAACGGCCTGGGCCTGGGGCTTGTGACCGCCCTTGTGCTGGCCTGCTCCAATGCGGTCATCGCGCTTGTGCGGGGGCTCCTGCCCGAGCAGGCCCGCCCGTTTGCCTACGCGCTCGTCATCGGCCTGTTCGTATCCGCGGCGCAGATGCTGCTTGCGGCATACTTCCCCGGATTGAGCGCGGATTTGGGCATCTATGTGCCGCTGACGGCAATCAGCTGCATCCTGCTTTCCCGCGTTGGCGCGGATGAAAAACCGCGCGTTGCGGCCGCGTGCGCCGACGGCCTTGTCACCGGCCTGCTGTTCGCCGCGGCGCTCTTTCTCTTCTCTGCCGTACGCGAGCTTCTGGGCTTCGGCACGCTGTTTGGCGCGGCCGTGTTCGGGGAAGGCTTTGAGCCGATGCTGGTCATAAAGGCCGTGCCCGGCGGGTTGATACTGCTCGGCGTGCTGTGCGGCATCGTCAACCACTTTATCAGAAAAGGCAAAGCTTCGGATGCGCAGGAAGGGGGGATCAAGGCATGACGTTGGCGTTGGAGGGTTTTTCCGGCATCGGCGAGGCGCTGCTCTTTATGGTGGCGTGCATCGTCACAAGCAACTTCGTATTTTCCCGCGCGTTGGGCGTGCTGCCGTTTTCCGCCAAGGGGGACCATGTGAAGGCCGCCGCGGGCATAGGCGTTTGCGTCGCGGCCGTGATGACGGCCGTCTCGTTCCTTGGCTTTGCGCTGTATCAATGGGTCTTGGTACCGCTTGACGCCGCTTATCTTTCGACCATCTGTTTCCTGGCGCTGATTGCGGCGGTCACGTTTGCGGGTCAGGCGATCCTGAAAAAGAAAAACCCGGATCTCGGGATGTATTTCCCGCTGGTCATGGGCAACGGCGCCGTGCTGGGCGTGGTGCTTCTCAATACGCTGGGGCAGTACGGCCTTGTCAAGAGCGTGCTTTCCGGCCTGTTCGGCGGCATCGGCTTCCTCGTGGCCATCGTGCTGATCGTCGGCGTGCGGGAAAGGCTTGAGACCTCCAAGGTGCCCAAGGCGCTGCGCGGGTTCCCCATCACGCTGGTGAGCGCGGGGCTAATGTCCCTTGCGTTCATGGGCTTCATGGGAATCGCGGGCCACTGAGAAAATCGAATTCTTAATTGCATTTATCGACACGCTGAACAGCGCCGAGTTATTCGGCGCTGGAAACTTCGATAAACCTTTTCTCGAGGGCTTAGCCCTCGAGTTCCCACCTAAGGGACAAGTCCCTTAGGAATCCCATCCTTGCAAACGCCCTTAAATAGGGCGTTTGCAAAAAGGGTTCTTAGGGCTGTTACAGCCCTAAGCGGGGTTTGGGACAGTGCCCCAACGTCCTGACAGACTGCAGCGCCGAAGCTTTTCGGCGCTGTCTTTGTTGCACGTCTTTTTTACCTCGGCTGCATGGAACTGAGCATCTGCGCCAGCAGCAGGGGGTTCATGCCGTTCATACCGCCGCCGTTCCCGCTGCCCATGCCGTTTTGAAGCATCTGGGCGAGCAGCAGGGGATTCATGCCGTTCGTATTCATGCCGCCCATGCCGCCCATACCGCCGCCTGTATTGCCGCCCTGTGCGCCGCCCATGCCGTTCATCATCTGCATGAGCGTCTGCATCATCTGCATATTGTTCGGGTTGGCGGCCTGCTGCTGCCCTTGAAAGGACGGGTCCTGGTGGGGGGCGGGTTGGGGCTGTACCGGCGCCCGGCTCTGGGCGGGAAGCTGCAGGTCCGTCGGAACGCCCATCGCGTGGCACAGGTCCTCATATTCGCTGTCGGTCAGGTGCTCCCGCATGGAAACAACATACCGCTGCACACCTTGCATGCCGCGCTCACGCCTGATGTGCCGCCCCAAAAGTATGGCCGGCTGGCCGTATTCGGGGGATATGGGCTCTTCGGTATCGCCCATGTTCATATCCTGCTGGGGCGGACGCGAGCCGCCGACCGGCAGTGATTGCGGCGCATATCTGGGCATATGGCCACCTCCTTTTCCCTTTGTAGCATCATATGCGCGCAGAGCGATGATGTGCACGTACGGCCGCACCGGCGCATATGATGGTTGGGGATATCTTTTTTGCAGAGGAGGGAGCCCATGAAAAAACCCGATCTTCGCAGTTTGAAGCAAAATCCCGATCAGTTGAAAGAGGCAGGCATCGATCCGGAATCGATGCGCCAAGTGAAAAACGTATTGGATCATTATCAGGGAAAAAGCACGCCGGATCTGCTTGCGGAGCTGCAGGAAAAGATCATCGCGGAACGCAAAGCGGGCAAAATGAGCAACGCGCGCCTGGATTCGTATGCGGCGATGATCGCGCCCATGCTCGATCCCGCACAGCGGCAGTACATGCAGGCGTTTGTGGAACAGATGAAGCATACATGAGTTCGGGAATAGACTGCCCGGCTAGGCCTTTTGCTTTAGGTGTTCCTTGCAGAAGTAGCGCAGCACGGCGGCTTCCAGCGCGCGCTCCCCAGGCGCTTTGCCGCTGATTTGCAGATGGTCGATTTCGGAAAACGCGGCGACCGCCCCGCGCAGCTCTTCGGCGCT
Source organism: Feifaniaceae bacterium (assembly GCA_035561315.1). Taxonomy (GTDB): domain Bacteria; phylum Bacillota; class Clostridia; order Christensenellales; family CAG-138; genus JAEYLA01. Next base: position 3,267 of record DATMXR010000137.1, on the reverse strand, counting down.
CAAACGCTTTGCGCCGGACAGGGCGGCTTTTGCCGGGGCGGGGGAGAGGCCAAGCTTTTTGCCGATTTCAAATTCCTTTGTACGGGCGTCAAACAGCAGCCGCGCGCCCAGCATGTTTTTGAACTGGCCGGTAAAGAAATGGGCCAGGCCGAACACCGTTTCCGAGCCGTCCCGCAGCAGACGCCGCAGCATGGTCAGACCGCGTTCCTGCCTGCCGAAAAGAAACGCGTCCAGCATGCGGAAGCGCTGGAATTCCGGGTTGGGCGTGACGCAGGCTTTCACCGCCGCCTCCGTAACGGGGGCGCTTCCGGCGTAATCCGCGGCTTTGTTCAATTCGTTCTGCAGGGCGTACACATCCGTGCCCACCATGTCCACAAGCAGCCGCGCGGCGGCGGGGTCGATCTGCGCGTTGCGTTTTCGCATGCGCTGCTGCACCAGCTTTACGGCTTCCTGCACGCTCAGCGTATCAAAGAGCACGTCGCGGCCTTCCTTTTTTACGGCGTTGAGCAGGGAAGTTCCGCATTTGCCGCGCACATAGAGGATGAGCGTTGTGGTATCCGGTATGGAGGGGGCGTAGGGGAGAAGCTCCATGGCTTCGCTGTCCGCCATTTCCCTGCAGATCACGAGCCTGCTTTCCGCAAAGAAGGGCAGCGTCTCAGAGGCCTGGCGCACGGCGGATGAGAGAGGCTTTTCAAATTCCTGCACGTTTAAATCCCGCGCCACCGGGTCGATACGGGAAATCAATGCGTTGAGCGCGCCCAGCTTCACGAATTCCTCTTCGCCGTAAAACAGGAACAGGCCTGAGACATTGTTCTCCTTGATCAGTTCAAAAAAACGGTTGTGGTCCATACTTCCTCCGGGGCAGGTTACGTCTTATCTATGAGTATAGCATATCTCGCGTCCCGGGCATACGGCTGCATCAAAAGCACACCGTCCTTCTCGTAAAACCGCATCTGCCCGTTCGCGTTTGTCGTGTAGAGCACCCCGCCGGTCTCAGCTCCGCCGAAGGATACGAAAAGTGAAGCGCCGCCGACCGGAACAAATACGCCCTCCTTGCCCCCTTCTTCCATGGCTGCATCGTAAATCCCGTTTGCGTGCAGGTAGCTTTCCACGGCTGTGCTTTTAAGCGCCTCCGGCGTACCCACTACGGCGTCTTCGCCGTCCGTATGGATGTGAACGGCATAACCGGCTACGTCCAGCACCGTCACATGCCGGCTTGGGGGCGTAAACAGCGGCGCGAGCCAAAGCAGCAGGCACAATGCGGCGCTGACTGCGCAAAGAAGCCGCCTGCCGCTGCGCTTGTCCAAGAAATACGGGGAACAGAACAGCAGGAATAAAAAGAAGCATACGCCCGCGCCGAACGACGCCGGAGGGAGCGGCAGCATGCCGGGGCCTGCGGCAACGCGGGCGACCGCGCGCATCAAGGCGATGGCGGCGCCTGAAAGGGAGGCTGCAAACCGCGCCGCGGCCCCGGATATCGGGTAAAGCAGCAATGCGGCGCCCGCGGGCAGCATGGAAAGCGCGCAAAGCGGCACCACCAGGAGGTTGGCGGGCACGCTCAGAAGGGACATGCTGTGGAACGCCGCGGCGGAAACCGGCGCCGTGGACAGGCCCGCGCTGACGCTCAGCGCCAGCGGCTCCGAAAGCGTCCTGGGCAGGCGCCGCATGGCGGCTAAAAGGGCCGGATACATTAGCAGTATGCCGAGCACCGCGGTGTAGGAGAGCTGAAAGCCGAGGGAGAACAGCGCGAACGGGGAAATCAGAAGCAGGATCAGAAACGAAAAGGAAAGCGCGGAGAGCGGGTCGTTTCTGCGGTGCAGGATTTTTGCGAGCAGCAGGCAGACGACCATGAGCGCCGCGCGCAGCGTGGGCGGCGCAAACGCGCAGAACGCGCAGTAAAAGAGCAGTACGGCGCAGACGATGATAAACTGGGCAACAGGTTTTACATGGCGGAGCAACATGAGCAATGCCCCCGCAAGCAGCGAAACGTGCAGGCCGGATACCGAAAGCAGGTGCGCAATGCCCGAAGAACGAAAATCCTCGAGCGTTTGCTCGGGGATTTCCTCCACGGCCCCATGCAGCATGCCCGCGGCCAGCGCGCCGTTTTCTTTGCCCATCAACGAAACGAGCACCTCCGTGGCGTTATCCCGCAGCGTAAGAAGCCGCCCATACAGGCCGGGCGGCGCGTCCGTAAGGGCGGGCGGGCCGTATGCGCGCGCGGTGCAGACGATCCCGCGGGAGAAGCAATAAAAGCGGTAATCCATGCCGCCTTCGTTGCGCGCTCCCCGCGGCAGGGAAAGGGAGGCCCGCGAAGCCAGCCGCTGCCCGTATTCCGGCGTCTGACCGCCTGTTTCCGGCAATGCAAGCTGCACGAAACCGTCTATGGGGGCGCCGTCGGCGCTTGCCTCCGAAAGGATCACGCGCAGGCCGTCCCCCTGCCGCGTAACCTCCATAACGGTTCCCGTCAGCGCGCAGTCTTTCCTTGGCTCGGGAAGCTTAGGGTACGCAAGCTCCAGGCGGAGCGTACCTATGGAAAGAAACGCCAAAAAGACCGGGAGCCACCTGATCCCGGTCCATCGGGAAAGAACGGCGAGCGCGAAGCATACGCCGGAGAGTATATAGCCGCTTGGCCCCGGAAGCAGGCGGCCCAGAAGCACGCCCGCCATCATGCCCAAAGCGGCGGTCAAAAAGGGGCGGTGGTTGAACCAGCGCTTCCGCTCCGCGCTCATAGAAGATCGGCGCTCAAAAGAAGCTGTTCCTCATCGGTGCGCAATACCGCAAAGGATACCCCGTGCTTGGTTTCGCTCACCGATTTTCCGCTTTCCAGCACCGCGGCGGCTTCGTCCGCCCAGACGAGCGCCGTGGACCGCGGGAATTCGTTTTCTTCCGTCAGGGCGGCAAGCAACACGGGCAAGAGCTCCGTGATGCGGGCGGCCTGCGCTTCCATGATCTCCTGCCGCTTGTCCTTTAAATATGCGCCGATCATGCCTTTCGGAGACGGCGTTTTTTCGCTTGCAGGTTCCTGCATGGTCAGAGAAAAGCCCCGTACATAGCCGTTTGCCGCGTATAAAACCAAAGCATCCTCAGGTTCGCCCGCTTCGATTGCAATCAGGCAGACACCCTCGTCCCCTTCGCGCAAAAGGAGACCGGCGTCCTCCAGGCGGCTTAAAAATACGTCTTCTGAAACGCCCGGCGGCAGGGTGGGGGACGGGGTCGCGGAAGGTGCGGCGGACACGGCGGCGGGCACAAGCGCATAGGTGCGTTTGC
>DATMXR010000136.1:0-6166 GCA_035561315.1 Feifaniaceae bacterium | reverse complement strand
AAAGGTGGGTTGACAGAAGGATAAAATTTGACTACTATCGTTTAGTAGACTACTAATTTACTAAACGGAGACAGATACAATGGCAACGAATCGCATTGCCGTTTTTCTGGATGAAAACGGCAGAATCAAACAGATACCCGTACCCGGGCGGACCAAGGTGCCGGTTTTGGAGTACCTTGCGGGGAAATTTGAAAAGGGACGGATATATACGGAAAAGGAAGTCAACGCGGTGGTCGACGCGTGGCATACCTTTGGGGATTACTTTATTTTGCGCAGGCTTTTAATCGATTACGGCCTGATGGAGCGCGTGCCGGACGGCAGCCGCTATTGGTTGAACGAAGCATATAAAACGGGTGGCGGAACATGGACAGAAGAAAAGAACTGAAGCAACAATATAAGCTAAACAAGCCGCAGATGGGCGTATTCGTCATCCGCTGTCTGAAACACAAGCGCTGCCATTTGCAGGCGACGCCGGACCTGCGGGGCGTGATGAACGGCGCGAAGGCGCGCCTAAACGCCAACTCCCACCCCCACCGGGCGCTGCAGCAGGACTACAACCATTTAGGCGCGGAACAGTTTGCAATGGAGATACTCGAAACGCTTCCCTATGACAAGGACGAAACAAAAACGGACTATTCGGAGGAACTCGCGCTTCTGCAGATGATATGGGAAGAGAAGCTGCTGCGGGAGGGGTATGCTTTCTATGGAAAGCGGGAGGAGTAAAAAAGCGGGTTTCCCCGCTTTTTTTCACTCGCTCCTGTAGATTTCCTCCCGCAGATGGAACCCGTCCGCAATCACGGTCTGCTCTATATTGTCCTTCGTGACCGAATGCACGCCGATGGCGATGAACGGCACGTCATACGCGCCGTTGTTGATGGTGCGCTCCGCCTCCACGGGCTCCTTGCACACAAGCTTCCCCGCCACCTCCAGCGTGGCCTCCACCAGATCCCTAATGGGTTTGTACACCGTCATCAGCTGCTGCCCCTGCACGATGCGGCGGCAGGCCACAAGGTCCGCATCCATGCCCACGACCGCGACCTCCCCGGTGCGCTGCACCTCGGAAAGCGCATCGATCACTCCCCAGGCGAGCGAATCGTTGCCGCAGACGATGGCTTCGATATCCTCCCCTTTCTGCCTGAGCGTTTCCTGCGCGAAGGAGTAGGCGGTCTCGCGAACCCAGCCGTCCACCCAGGTTTCGGCGATTACGCTGAGTTCGCCGTTTTCAATATGCGGGTCCAGCACGCTCGCCAGCCCTTCGCGGATCATGGTGGAATTATAATCGTTGGGCGAACCGTTGATCACGACATATCCGCCGCCGGGCACACGCTTTAGCAGCGCCTCCCCCATCAGCACGCCCACCTGGTTGTGGTCGAACGAAACGTATACGTCCACGTTCGCGCCCTCCACCAGCCTGTCGTAGGAAATCACGGGCACACCCTTCTGCTTGGCCGCCTCCACGCAGCGGACTTCCTTTTTGCTGTCGTTGGGGGCGAGTATCAGGACGTCTATCCCCTGCTCCAGCATATCGAGCACCTGTTCATATTGGAGATCGGAATCCTTGTTCGCGTTCTTGACGATGACCTCGACGCCTTCCTGCTTGGCTTTCGCCAGAAAGATATCGCGGTCCCTGATCCAGCGGTCCTCCAAAAGCGTCGCCATGGAAAAGCCCATGACGATGCCCTTGTCCGCGTCCGTATCCTTGACAGGTTGCTGGTTTTCCTTGCAACCGCCAAGGGAGAGCGCACACAAGAGCGCCAGGACCAGGCATACACCTTTTTGAAGCTGTCTCATGGTTCCCCCTCCTTCCTAACTCCGGGCTGCACGTAAATCCACTGGGCATTGTGAGCGGGCAGGCCCGTCGATAAACCTTTTTTCCAAGGATTGAAGTTTTATGTATCTACGATTCTTTTTTATACTCGCTGGCGGTGCGGCCCGTAAGCTTTTTGAATATGCGCGAAAAGTAGTTGGGCTCCTGGTAGCCGACCAGGTACGCAATCTCCTTTACGGAAAGGTCCTCCCTGTTCAAAAGCTCCTTGGCGCGCTCGATGCGCACCTGGGCAAGCTTATCCGAAAAATTCACGCCGGTTTCCCGCTTATAGAGGCGGCTGAAATAGAAGCTACTTAAATTGACTTCCCGCGCCACGTCATCCAGCGAAAGCTGCTCCGCGTAATGCGCGCGGATGTAGCGGTCTGCTTTTTCTATGATGTTTTCGATCGCGCTTTTTCTCGCGCCCTCAATGGCGGCAAGCGAGTGCTCCATATACTCCCGCATGAGGAAAAAGAGCCGTTCCTCGTCCTCCGCCTGCGCGATATCGCTCAATGTGGCCCTGCACGCTTCCACCGGGATATCGTAACGCCGCCCGAAGCTCAGCACCAGCTCCGTCATGCTGTCCCTGAGCGCGGGGAGCGCCTCCAGCTCGTTTTGGGCGCGCAGGAACAGGCGTTCCAATGTGGCCTGCATGGCCTGGCTGTCGTTTGCCTCCACGCGGGCGAACAGCTCCTCCTCCAACTGCTGCCGGACATGCACGGGGTGCCTGAGGTTGTTTTCCACCACGTCGTCCACATGCAGCACAAGGTTCCTGTTCCCGCCCTCCCCCGCCGCGATCTGCAGCGCGCGCCGCGCCTGCTGGTAGGACCGCCTTGCTTCCACCACGGATTCATAGTGCCGCCCGACGCCGACGAGTATCCGCCCATGCTCCTGCCTCAGCCCGCGCAGTATGGTCTGCGCGATGCGGATGGCGTTGTCCTTCTGGCTCAGGGCGTCCTGCTCCGTATCGTCAAAATAATAGGCGGCGATGCGGCCGTGCCGCCACGGGCCCACGATGCAGCTGCCCGCGCGCTTCATCAGGTTGTTGACGGCGTCCCGCCGTTTTTCCGGCTCCGGGTGGCCGTCCGCCGCGTCCAAAAACTCCGCCACCAGCACGAACCCGCCCATGTTGCGGAAGCCTAAGAGCTTGCAGTAGCGGATGAGGTCCTCCCCGCTCTCCTGCGAAAGGCGGAGCGCGTTGTGGAAGCCTTCCTCCAGCATGGGGATGGCCATTTCCAGCCGCTCCTGCTGCTCTAATGCCCGCATGCGCTCGCTGCGCTTTTGTTGCAGGCCGTCGAGCGCCGCGGCCAGTACCGAAACGAGCTTCGCCTCCTTGACGGGCTTTACGAGGTATTCCACGACCCCCAGCGTCATGGCCTCCACGGCGTAATCAAAATAATCGAACGCCGTCACCACGATAAACGCGGCGCTGACCCCCGCCTCCTGGATCTGCCTCATGGCCGCAAGCCCGTTGATGCCGGGCATATCGATATCCATGATTACGATGTCGGGGTGGACGAGCGCCGCCTTTTCGATGGCCTCCTTGCCGGAGGAGCAGACGCCCGCGTTTTCCACATCCGTAAAGTTCTTTTCTATCATGTAGACGACGGACTGCGCCGCGATAGGCTCGTCGTCCACCACCATTACCCTGAACACTTACTCTCCTCCGTCTTCCTGCGCCGCGCGGATGGGCAGCTTCAGTATGATATTGGTGCGCCCGCCGCCGCAGATGATGCTCATAACGTCCTCCACCTCGAAGAACAGGCGCAGGCGCTTCAATACGTTGTCTATGCCGATTCCGGTGGTATGGCCTTTCCTGCTCGGGTCCGGCGCGCTGCCCGGCTCGCCGCTCAATATCCTCTCAATGCGCTCCTCCGCGATAGCCTCCCCCATGTTGGAAACCGTGATGTAGAGCCTGTCCCCGTTCCAGTTGGCGGTCAGGCCTATGATGCCGCCGCCCTCGAGCTTGCTTACCCCGTGGATGAACGCGTTCTCGATGAGCGGCTGCAGCGTCATGCGCGGCAGGCGGAACGAGAGGATGCGCTCTTCTTTCGGCACGCTGATCTGGAACGTCGCGCGATTGCCGAAGCGCGTGGAAAGGAGGTTCGCGTATGCCGTGACGTTGTCGAGCTCCTCCTGCAGCGTCGCGTTGTAGTCAAGCCCGCGGAGGTTGTAGCGGAACACCTCCGCCGCATTCTCCAGATATTCGCAGGTGACGCCGTCCCCCTGCATCATGGCGATTTTCGCGCCGATATTGATGGTATTGAATATAAAATGCGGGTTCATCTGGTATTGCAGCGCCAGCAACTCCGCCTCATGCAGCGAGTTTTTCATCTGGAGGGAGTTGATCTGCTCCTCCGCGAGCTTCTGCTCCAGCCGCCCTTTTTCCGTAAGCTCGCCGACATAGGTGCGGATGCTGCCGAGCATCATGCGGAATGTCTGGAACAGGATGTTGATTTCGCGGCTGCTGTTGTCCTCCTCCACCTCCACGTCGAATTCGCCTTCCGAGACCGCCTTTGCGTAGGACGCAAGCTTGCTGATGGGCTTTGTAAGCTCAAAGCTGAATATGAACGTGCCGCTCATGACCAGTACGACGGTCACCGCCATGAGCACATAGTTGATCATGGTGTTCATGCGGATCTCGTCCTGCAGCGCGGCGTATTTTTCCGCGCTGTCCATCAGGTCTTCCCGCATGATCTGCTGGATATAGCCGCCGAGATAGCCGTGCTCCTTCTGCGCCGCGGCGTAACCTAAAGCGTAGGCCTGCACGTTTTCGTTGCGCTTGTCGATGACGGTGCTGTCAAGCGTGGAAAGATAATGGGTCAGCATTTCGCTTAAATTCTTGAGCTTGATGCCGCGGGGGGTATAATCGGCGCTGCTCTGCAGCATGGCGCTGCTGTTCGCGAGCGCGTTGCTGCGGGAATAGAACTGCTGGAGCACGTCCGAGCTTCGGGTGGAGAGATAGCTTTCGAGGTCGTTCTGGATATCGTTGATCTGATCGTATATGGCGGTGAGTTCGGCGGAGCGGCGCAGGAGCCTGTCCATATCCTGCAGCATCATGCGCGAGGATACGGTGCCGTAGAGGCCGACCACAATGAGCACCAGCATGGCCAGCAAAAAGAATGTCAAAAGCTTTGTGCGGAACGACGCATTCTTTTCCATGCGCGGAACTTTCCCTCCCGTAACATTGCCCTCCATGCTAGCTGCGGTACCAATCGACGTTGCTGCGGTCCACGCGCTCCACGTCCGGGTTGAAGCTGTCGCTCACCTGAAGGCCGTTGAGGCTGTCCGCCAGGCCTTTGACGGTATAGTAGCCGATCTCGCGGGCGTCCGGGCAGACGGAGCCGTATATGACGCCGCGCTCGATATAATCGAGCGTCTGCGGCATGACGCCGTAGCCGATGACGGCGATATCCCCCACGCGGTTTTCATCCACCAGCATCTGCGCGATTGCGGGGGTGCTGCGCTCGTCCATGCAGATTACCACATTGATATCCGCCGCGCGCGAAAACAGCGCGTGCCGGAGATCCTCCGCCTCAAAAAGCTCGGTTTGCAGCTCGTGCGTGCTTTTGATGGTGAACCCCTGCGCCTTTGCGCTGCCCTCCATAATGCCCTGTATGATGAGGTTCTGCGTCTGGGCCTCGGCCTCCGCGCCCGGGTTGCCCAGTATGACGATGGCGCGGGCGTTATCCCCCACGGCCGACGCTGCCATTTCCCCCGCGATCATGCCGATGGTGTAGCTGTTGGAGCTGACCATGGGAACGCCGGGGATGGTGAACGTGTCGCTTTCATAGGTGAGCACGGGAATGTTCTGTTCCAGCGCGCGGGAGACGATATCCGCCGTTTGGTTGACGTCCACCGCCTGCAGGGCAAGCGCGTCCACCTTCGCGTTGACCCCCTGCTCCACCATCACGCGCAGGGAGTCCGGGTCCCGCGGGAGCACGGGCACGAATTCGATGTAGGCGCTCGATTCCTCGCCCGCCTGCTGCGCGCCCTTTTGGAACAGCTGCCAGAAGTACTCGTCCGTATCCCGCACGGCAATCTGTATGTGATATTCGTATTCCTGCCCCGGCGCCGGTTCCGCGCCCTTGCCGGATATCAGCAGGTGCGCAAACAGCGCGGCAAGTACCAGCAGTATCGCCGTCAGCGTGCGAAAAGCCCATTTGACCATGTTATCCCCGCCTCTTTCCAATAGGGAGCGTGAGCTGCTTGTTCCTGCCATCCCGGTATGCGTCTTTGTCCTTTTTTAAGAATCTGCCTTGCTTCCTTACAATGCAAGTTCAACATATCTCATAACGCGTGTCCTGTCAAGAAAGCGCCGGGCAGGCGCCGTGGAACGGCGCCTGCAAAGCCGCCATG
>DATMXR010000135.1:0-4789 GCA_035561315.1 Feifaniaceae bacterium | reverse complement strand
CCACCAACGTGCTGTCAATAGAAGGTTTTAACGAGGGGAGGCTGTGTTGCAGGCGGCTTACCGAGGAGGGCGCGCACGCGCTTCGCCTCGCGCTGCCGGTGCTCGTTAGCGTCTGCGGCGGCCAAAATTTTCCACGGCCGCCCAGCTTGGCTGGCCTCAGGCGGGCCAGAGAGGCGGCGCTGGAGGTATTCACCAACCGCGAACTGGGTCTGCCGCCCGAACACGTGGGCCTACGGGGATCCCCCACGCGCGTGCGCGCGGTCCGTAAAGCGGAGCTGAGCAAGCGGCGCTGCCGCCGCTATCCGGATATACAGGCCGGTATGGAGGATGTGCTCGCCGCCATTGCCGCAGCCAGCAGCCCCGCATGCCAGATTGCCCCCCAGGATTCGTCTGACATTGCGGGAACATATGTCGTATGGGTGTTTGTCTGGGAGGAAGATCCGCTCTCTGCCGCCGCAGCGGGGGAACTCTTTGCCGAGGTGCGAAGAATGGGCGCGGTTCCCATAGCGTTCGTTGCCGGGAGCCTGCCCTTCGCGGAGTCGATTGCAACTATGGGCGCGGAGAGCATACTTCTGGTCGAGTTTGACATGACGCCCTCCGAGAGGGATTGTGCGCATGCCCTCGCGGAGCTGGCCTCCATGCGCCGGCCCGGCGCAATTTTGTTCCCTGCCACCATATGCGGGCGCAGCGTCGCCCCGCAATGCGCCGCGCTGCTGGAAACCGGCCTGACGGCGGACTGCACCGGGCTTAAGCTGACGGACGGCGGCTTGCTTATACAAACGCGCCCCGCGTTTGGCGGCGCGCTGCTTGCGGAAATCGTATGCGAACATGCCCGCCCTCAGCTTGCGTCCGTAAGGCCGGGCGCCTTTTTGCCGCTGTGCGGCGGGATGCGCCCTGCTCCGGTGGAACGGATGCAGCGCATCGCACAAGACACGTGCTGCTCCAAAGAGGATACGCTCTCTTATGGAACAGCCCCGTTCTGCGATGCGCAGATCGTGGTTGCAGGTGGGAAAGGCGTGGGAAGCAGGGCGGAGTTCGCGCTGCTTCGCCGCCTGGCCGAGCTTGTGGGCGGGGAGGTGGGTGCATCCCGCGCGGCCGTGGATGCGGGCTATGCGGCTTATGAGCGGCAGGTTGGGCAAACGGGCGTGATGCTTCGTCCCAGGCTGTACATAGCCTTTGGAATTTCGGGCGCCATACAGCATATCGTGGGCATGCAGCAGGGCGAATGCATCATCGCGGTGAACAGCGATCCCAAAGCTCCAATTTTCGACTATGCCGATATCGCCGTCATTTCGCCCTGGAAAGACGCGGCGCATGCGCTGATCAAGGAACTGGAGCGCCGCCAGGCGCAGAGCTGCACGTAAAACATCCCCGGCTTGCGCAGGGGATCACAGCTCATGAACGGGGGTTTTGCCAGCGCGCCCCATCAAAGGGACTTGTCCCTTTGGTGGGGTGCGGGGGCGGAACCCCGAACGTATTCCCTTTGCTGGTGATTTTGGTAGAAGGGCAGGATGGCCTTACCGCGGGGCCTCCGCCTGCGTTTGTAGGGAGAGAAATTTCTCAGCAACGGCGGCGGCGAACGCGTCGTCATTGATATGCATGGGGAGCACGATCAACGGGATATGAGCCGCCAGGCGCGTCCGAATTACGCGCAGCATCGCTTCGCGGCCGCTCGGGTTCTCCAGCGCGCAGCCATCTTTATCCTGCGAGGCAAGGCCCAGCGTAGGGAACATCAGCGCCGCCTTTCCCGGCTGCGCCCGGTTGAGTATCTCCACAAACGCCGCGGCTACGGCCGCGCATTCCTCATCGTTAAGGTTGACGAGCGTGATCTCCCGGTTATGATAATAGTGCTTTCGGCCCTGATAGGCGGGGGTTGCCGCGTCGGCGGTGCTCAGCACCAGCAACGTGGACACGCCGGGTACAACGAGCAGGGGAATTCCGCGCTCTACCGCCGCCTCCATGCGGTCGGCTTTGCTCTTATGCAGGCCGCCGTACAGGTTGCCCACGATCTCGCTCAGGGAGTATTCCAGGATGCCATGGAAGATGCCCTCACGCACCAGGTTATCCATACAGGGGCCGCCCACGCCGTTGGAATGGAAGGAATACACCTCGAAGCCTTTCTCCTGGAGCGTGGGCAGCACGGTTTTGACTAGCGGCGGGGTGACGGTGCCCGCTGCGGTGATGCCGACGCGCACAGCCTCTCTCGCCGCCGCTTCCTCTCTGTGCGCCTGGAGCATGCCGACGATTGCGCCGACCGCATTGTCAAACAGCCGCTTGCTGATAGAGTTGAGTCCGAGTATATCCACCACCGTGTGCATGGCCATCGCGTCGTTATAGCCTATGATTTCCTCAAACTTGTGCGAGCCTGAGGCGACGGGCGAGAGTGTCAGCTTGGGTACGAACAGAGGAAGCGCATCCATGCCGGCGCGCGCCAGAAGCGCGCCTTCTGCGCCGCCGATGGCAATCAATGCATGAATCAGCCCTCCCTGATACAGGCGCGATACCATGGCGTTGACGCCCTCAATCATGCCGTCCACCGCGGCGCCCCGGCTTCCGCGCTCGATCAGCTGTGCGATGGTATAACCTGCAGCTCCGGCCACCTCATGCTTGGAGATATCGGGCCGCATATGTTCGGGCGGGTCCCGCAGTATGCCGCAATCCAGGATCAGCCCGCGCATCCCGTAGCTTTGTACACGTTCGCGCAGATAGTTCGCCTCATTCCCCTTGGTGTCGCAGGTAGCGACAATCGCAACGGTAAAAATATTCATATTTCCTCCCATGATACACCTCGAATCTTCATGAACGGTGCGCTGGAGCCGCCGAACAGGCTTTGCTTGCAGATTTGCAAAGAAAACAACAGCATCTTACTTGTACAAGGCGATAGAGCGGCAACCCGGACTGCTTTTCTGTGCACATTATAATGCAGGTCAAAATGGCAAGTCAACAGAAAACGTAATTTTATTTCATAAATGCGTCATAGAATTGAAAATTTAATTTGATTTGTGAGTCGGGCGAGGTATAATGGAAGAGATCTCGAAAATTTGGGGCGTATATATGGAAGAACAGCTGGTCGTATTGGGTACCGGAAACGCGATGTCATTAAACTATTATAACACCTGTTTCGCGATGCAGAAAGGTGAGGATTATTTCCTGGTGGATGCGGGCGGCGGAAATGGGATACTGGTGCAGCTTCAAAAAGCGGGCATTCCGATGAAAGCTATCCGGCATATGTTTATCTCCCATGCGCACAGCGATCATGTGTTGGGCGCGCTGTGGGTGATTCGAGTGATTGGAAACGGGATGCTCTCGGGGAGTTATCCCGGGGTATTTACGGTATGGTGCGCTCCGGTAATATGGCAATTTCTCACGGATGCGGCGAGGCTTACACTGATTCCCGGCATAAACCGCCTGCTGGGGGAGCGAATACTGTTCCGCGGGGTCGGGGACGGCATGCGGGCGGAGATACTCGGATATACGGTTTCGTTTATGGACATCCATTCCAATAAGCTTGAGCAGCACGCATTCACGCTGAAGCTTTCGGGAGGCGGAAAGCTCTCCTTTCTGGGGGACGAGCCTTGCAGGGAGACTTGCCTGAAGCTGATTGAGCAAAGCGAATGGCTGCTATCGGAGGCGTTTTGCCTGTACGCCCACCGCGCGCGCTTCCGCCCTTATGAAAAGCACCACGCTACCGTAAAGGACGCCTGCGAACTGGCCGAACGGCTGCAGATTCCCAATCTCCTGCTCTGGCATACAGAGGATGAGACCTTCGGGCAAAGGCAGGCGCTGTACCTTTTGGAAGGACGCAAATACTACAGCGGCCGGCTGTTTGTGCCGCAGGATCTGACACGCATTCCGCTCAACGCATAGCGATCAATATTTTTTCTTATTCAGGGCCTTTTCAATGCGGTGAAAGCTGCCTACGGAATCGGGGAGGCGTGAAGCCAGCACGGTATAGAGCACATCGATAATCGTCATCTGCGCAATACGGGAACTGAGTGCAACGATACGGAACTGCGTTTCTTTGCTTGCGGTATAGAGTTGGATATCGGTAATTTTGCTCAGCGGCGAAACTCCGATATTGGTCAGCGATATCGTCTTTACGCCGTTGTCTTTGGCAAGGCGCGTGCTGTCCACGATATCCATTGAACTTCCGGAATGGCTGATGGCGAACACGACGTCGTCCGGGGTGAGCTGCGCGGTCGCAATGGCCTGCATGTGGGAATCCGTAAACGCGGTGGAAAGTATGCCCAGCCGCATCAGCTTATGCTGAAGGTCGATGGCAACGGAATGGGAATTTCCCAGCCCTAAAATGACCACGATCCGGGCGTGCATCATCGCTTCGGCCGCCTGCTCGATCGCCTCCACCTTGAGCGTATCGTGGGTGAAGTTGAGCGCATGCAGCGTACCTTGAAAAACCTTATCTATAATCGTAGAAGTGCTGTCGGTAGCCGTGATCTCCTCGTGAATGCTTTGAAGGGGCGTTACGATATCCTGCGCGAGCGTGACCTTCAAGTCCTGGTAGCCGTTGAGCCCCAGGCTGCGGCAGGCGCGGACCACCGTAGCGTCGCTTACTCCGCTGCTTTCCGCAAGTCCCGCCACCGAAAGGTAGATAACCGTCTCCGGGTTGGAGATGATATAGTCCACCACCTGCTGCTCGGCGCGGCTCATGGATGGACGCAACGCTTTCATTTTGATAATAAGTGCCGGTTCGCGCTCGCTGATGTTCATACAAATCCCCCCCTGAAATTATACTTCCTGCGACATGCGTTGATTTTGTTTAGTATAGCAT
>DATMXR010000134.1:0-3369 GCA_035561315.1 Feifaniaceae bacterium | reverse complement strand
GAACAAAAGCGGGCGGGCCTATATACGGCCATCACCCGATCCGCAAAATAAAAGGGAGACAGCGCCCGGCATGGAGATGTAGGCAAGCGCCATGACGGCCACGGGAGTGACGCAGGCGGTGTTGAGCGTGCCGGGCAGCTTTTTATCATCCACCCACTTCAGGCGCGGGTAGAGCGAAGCGCCTATTGCAAAATCCGAAACGCCGAATGTGGAAAGAAAGAAAATAACAAATTCGGAAATGGCCATGACAAAAGGGTTCCCATGCTCCTGCATGGTTTGTCCCCTGTGGCGGAACAGGTCCCGGATGAACACAAACGCGAACGCGCCGTTGACCAGGACGACCAGGATCAATATGACGGATACGATTGTCATGATGAACCCCCCAATTTTTATTGGATGGCAAACACATCACGTATCCCTTCCATATCCTCGCCGAATACCGCTTTTACACGCTCCCCCATATGTTCGATGAGCCTCAGACAGTACGCGTCATGCTTGATGTACTCGTTCGCGAAAAACACCATGCTCGCGTTGCGGGTGAATACGGCCGCGGCCCGCGCCTTGCTTTTTACCGAGACGTGCACCATCTCGCTTCCATCCGCGGAGATTGTGATCCACCGCGAGCCCGCGTCATGCATTTTATCCGCCTCAAAGCCGTGCGGATAAAACCGCTCGATGGCGGTATCGTAGCGCTCCTCTTCATCGTAGAGGATTACGAGCACGCGCCCGAGTTCCGCCTGCTTCCTGATGATGCACTGCTCCAGCCGGGCGTCCAGGTCCTGCTTCCATATCTGGATCAGGACTTCCTGCTTCGCGTCCTCAATGAGTTGCCGGCACTTGTTGAGGATGCTTTGGTAGCCCGTCAGTTGCCAGATTTGCTCGCCGTCCCGGGGAGCCTCGAACACGCGGGCCTCCTCTTCGAGCCGAATAAGCGCGTCCTCCGTCTGGCCGCGGATGAGCGAAACGAGCTGATCGATGGGTTTTGCGCGGTAGACGCTCGTCCTCTCCCGCAGCGTGGTCGCCAAAATGCCGCGGCTGACGAGCGCTTCCAGCGTGGCATACACCTTGGAGCGCGGCACGCCCGCGTACTTGCTGGCCTCATACCCGGTACAGTCCCCGTTTTGCAGCAACGCGATATAGACTTTCGCTTCCGTCTCCGTAAAGCCGAACGCGCGGAGCCGGCTGATGATATCGCCCATACTCAGACCTTCTTTATTTGTTTTGTTCTTATCATACGGGTTTTCAAAAAGGCTTGCAAGTATGGCGGGGGTGCGTATTCGGTTGGAAAGGTGCGGCGGGAACGCAATAGTAGCTATCCTTAGTAGCTACTATAAAACCTTGTGAGAGAAATGTCAATCTGCTTGTTAAAAAATATACGAAGAATTTTTTGGGCACGTTTCTTTACGGCCATGCGGCATAAAAACGGGGCCCGGTTCCTTCCGCCGCGCCCAAAAACGCCCGCATCCGGCAAATAGGCCCCGGAAGCGGGCAATTCTGCAAGTATGTAGAATACTGGCTTATGTCAGGATGCGAGCGGATGCGACATCATCCGTGGTTGAAAGGGATATGGTCCGTACCCAGGAACAGGGGCGGCGCGCCCGCGATCAGCTCCGCCATACGCGCCCCAACCGCCCGGGGAAGCAGCCTGACGGAGGAAAGCGCCGCAATATCCACCCACACGGCGCCTAGCTGGAGATCGTCGGTTTCGGTGGGCGCGCTTCTTTCTTCGTTTTTTAGCGTACACACAAATATATGGTACAGCTTGTGCGCGTACTGTGGATAAACCGCCCTGATCTCTTCGTCCAGGCAGATTTCCTCATACAGCGCGGCGAAGCGGACAGGGGTCACGGCGTAGCCCGTTTCCTCCAGGCATTCGCGGACGGCCGCTTCTTCAAGCGGTTCATACTGGTTCTGCCCGCCGCCGGGCAGGGAATAGTAGCCGCCATTGTGCTTATCATAGCATTTGTTGAGCAATACCTTGCCGTTGTGCAGGATAATGGCTTTTGCCGTGCTCCGGACGCTCATATGGCGGTTCCCTGCCTTTTGCGGTTTTTCGTTAGTATACCACAATGGAGACACATCCGCCCGTTCGATTGGGATATGGCCGATCACGCTGCCCGTCCCGCCGTTGCGGACCGGCTCATAACGCAAGGTTTCTTACTATCTGATGGTAACGCTTCGTGCCCAATGCGCTCGGTTCCCCTTTCTTGCAGAAAGCGAAATTCTCCAGCTTCCGGTTCACGCGCTCCACCACGATATTGCCGTTGACGAGCTTAGACTCTAACGTTCTAAGCGCGTCCAAAAACCGCGCGTCTTTTTTTGCCCTGTCATAAAAAGAAAGCACGTACACGTAAACAAACAGATTATAGTTGGCAAAAGGGTACTCCGCCTGCATGAACAGGGTGCCTATCCCATAATGGCAGGGGCCTAAAGGACGGCGGACCGTCCAGTGGTCCAGCAGGAACTCCGCGGCCCTGTCAAGCGCCTGCTCCTGATTGCAATACTCCGTAAAACGAAACGCGTTCAATGCCATCAGCGTCGGGCCGGGGTTGGAGAACTCCGTTTCCGGGCCCCTGCCGAAGCTGAACTTATTGCAGCGCCAGCCGCCGTCGCCGTGCTGTACGGCAAGAAGGTGGCGAAACGTCTTTTGGAGCCGTTCATCGGCGGCGTACCCCAAATGGCAAAGGACGTTGGCGGCATGTATCGTCTGGCAGGGGTATATCGCGCCGTCCGGAGACAGCCGGAACCTTCCGTCCTCCCGCCACGCGCCGAATATCAGGCCGGCAACTTCTTGGAGCAGCGGCTCGGACGGCTCCATGCCCAGCTCCAGCAGCAGAAGCGCGCTTTCCAGCGCGGAAAACGGGCCGCCCTTGCCCAGGCGCTTGTCCGGCGTCGTCCAAAGATCGGCGCCGTTGTCATGGCGCCGCGCCAAAATCAATTCCACATCGGCCTGATATTCCCGCGGGACCGCCATCGCCGTTCCCTCCTGCTCTTTTTATGGATGCGCCGGGCATGCGCTACGGAAGCGCTTTTTTGACCTGCGGGATCGTCAGGCCGCCCGCCTTCAATTCTTTAATCAGGCGGACGCGCGCGACGGCTTCCTCCCTTTTATACCGGCGCGTCAGGTTTTCCTCCGCCTGCTCGAAGGGCAGCATGCCCTCCTCGGTATAAAATTTCAGCGTGCTGTAGCGGCAGCCGGTGAGCCGCGCCAATTCGCCTATGGACACGTACTCGGCCGCCGATATGGTTTCCATGGAACGCTGCCTGGACATCTTGAACGGCTCCTTTTAGACGGAGCGTCTCGGGCGAAGACGCATCCCCTGGATGGGTATCTGCCCGGAAACCGCGTGCGGGACGGCGACATAGACG
>DATMXR010000133.1:0-5589 GCA_035561315.1 Feifaniaceae bacterium | reverse complement strand
ATGATATACTGGCCGTGAGGTAATACTATGAAAAATTATGTTGCCGTCATCATGGATTTGCGCGCCTCCAAAAAGATGAAACCGGAGGAAAGACAGCGCTGCCAGGAAAAGCTGGGGCGCGTGCTGGCTCTGGTAAACGATATTTATGGAAGCTATATGGTAAGCAAGGCGGAATTTTCTGCGGGGGACAGCATACAAACGTTATTTACGGAACTGGATGAAGCGCTGAATTTTATGTTCTGTGTTCAAAAATTCATGTATCCGTTCCAACTCGATGCGGGATTGGGAATTGGAGATCTATATGTTCATGTAGAAAATGAAGGTTCAAACGCGCAAGACGGTCCATGCTACCATTATGCCAGAAAGGCATTGGAGTCGTGCGGATCGGTGGCAAGAGCTGCTTGCTTATCCGAAGATGAAACGTCAATGAAGTTTTTGAATAATTTATTGTTTGTTTTGTATGCCTTGCAATACGATCAGACCAAGAAGCAACGCGATTTAAACAATCTTTTAGATATTACTTACCCAATCGCAGACATTGAATACGAACACGCGGCTTATGCCGATAACATTCATCTGTATATTAAAGAGAATATAACAACTTATAATATACAGGGTATATCTGATCTTACTGACAAATCTGTGTTATTAGAATGGGGGCAAAACGGGCAAAAAATAGGTACCAACTGGGCCTCTCTGGCAAGCAAGCTATTGGGAACAACCTATGAGAATATTCGTCAAATGATAGCCGCGGGCAACCTGCAATTGATTCGTTTGCAAAAATTGATGTGCTTAACCTTTGTACTGCAATATTTGCCCAAAGAGGAAGGATAAAAATGCGGTTGATTGGTTTCCTGCTCGCCCATGTCATAGGCGATTTCTATTTGCAGACCTCCCGCATGGCGCAAACAAAGCGCGTTAGAATGCCCGCCTTAATTCTGCACAGCCTGCTCTACGGCCTGTGCATATTTTTTGTTACGCTGCTGCATGGAACGCCCGCGCAACTCATCGGCTTTTTTATCGCGGCCGCAGGCTCGCATTTCCTGCTGGATTGGCTGAAAACCCGGCTGGAGAAAGAAAACGGCCTTATGTGGTTTCTCCTCGACCAGCTCATACATATCGGCGTGCTCGTCATTCTGGCATCCCGTCTTTCGGCGTTGAACCCTTTCGGGCAGGCGGTCAAAGCCTTTCTGGAAGAAAGTATGATACAGGGCGTATCCGCCCAATGGAGCATCCGGGGAGTTGTGCTTGCATCGCTTGCTTATGCAGCGTTATGGACGCCCGCTTCCGTATTGGTGAAGCATGTTCTCATCCATATGGAAGGGAAAAAGGGGAAAAGGGAAGAGGCATTGCAGGAAGAAGTATTAAGAGCGGGGGAAATGATCGGCAAGCTTGAACGGATCATCGTTTTGACGCTGTGCTTGTTGAATGCGGCGGCCTCCATCGCATTCGTATTGACCGCGAAATCCATTGCGCGGTATAAACAGCTCGAAGACCAATGCTTTGCGGAGCGGTACCTGGTGGGTACGCTGTTAAGCGTGGCGCTTGCTTTAATGTGCTACTTGGTTTACAAAGCCCTGTCGGGGGTGTAAAGTAAACAGTATCCGGAAGGGTCCTTATCACAGCCCGGAAAACCACATATCGGAAAGCAAGGGTTTTTATCATGGAACAAGGAACGGAACAGACGCCGCTTAAAAAGCCGGATTGGCTGCGCGTAAGGAGCGGCGCGGGGGAAGAGAACCGGAAGGTCGTGGCGATGCTGCGCAAGCTTTCCCTGCATACGGTCTGCGAGGAAGCGAACTGCCCCAACTGCGGGGAGTGTTTCCATAAACGCACCGCCACGTTCATGATATTGGGCAACAACTGCACGCGGAACTGCACGTTCTGCACCGTCACAAAGGGAAGGCCCGCCCCCGTGGACCCGCAGGAGCCGGGGCATGTGGCGGCTGCGGTAAAGGAACTGGGGCTTAAGCATGTCGTCGTCACTTCCGTCACGCGGGACGATCTATTTGATGGCGGCGCAAGCCATTTTGCGGACGTCATCCGCGCCATAAAGGGCGCGTTTTCGGAGGACCCGCCCGTCATAGAAGTGCTGATACCGGATTTTCAGGGGGATGAAGCGGCGCTTTTAGCCGTAATCGCGGCAAAGCCCCATATCATCAACCACAATGTCGAAACCGTGCCCCGCCTGTACCCGGAGGTCCGCCCCATGGCGGCGTATGGGCGCTCGCTGGAGCTGCTTGCCCGCGTCAAAAGGGAAGCGCCGGAGATCTACATAAAATCCGGCGTCATGGTGGGCCTGGGGGAAGCGCATGAAGAGGTGGCCGCGGTCATGAAGGATCTGCGTAAAATCGGGTGCGACATCCTCACCGTCGGCCAGTATCTTGCCCCCAGCAAGCTCCATCATCCGGTGGTGGCCTATATTGCGCCGGAGGAGTTCGCGGCCTATAAACGGGAGGCGGAGGCCCTGGGCTTTTTGTACGCCGCGAGCGCGCCGCTGGTGCGCAGCTCCTATATGGCGGGGGAAGCGTTTGAAGCCATCCGGAAAGGAGCGAACAGGGCATGATATACCTCGCCCATGAAAGCATGGACGCGTATTTCTGGTTTGGGCTGGAGTACGAGCTGCTGCGCAAAAAAGAGCCGGAGGACGATTATTTTCTCTTCTGGCGCACGGAGCCTACCCTGATGATCGGCAACTACCAGATCGCGGCGGCGGAAATCAACGAGGCGTACGCAAAGCAGAAGGGCATTCATATCGTAAGGCGGCTCACGGGCGGCGGCACCATATTCACCGATCCGGGAAGCTGGCAATTTAGCTACATCATGCGCAACCGGGAAAACAGGGAGATCGCGTTCGAAGCGTTCGTGCGCCCCGTGCTGGAGGGGCTGAAGGCCATGGGCGTGGACGCCTCCATGAGCGCGCGCAACGATCTTTTGGTGGACGGCAAAAAATTCTCCGGCAACGCGCAGCACCATACCGGCAGCCGCGTGCTGCACCACGGTTCCATATTGTTCGATACGGATATCGATGAAATGGTGCGCAGCCTCACCGTTGACGATGAAAAGATCGTCACCAAGGGCATCCGCTCCGTCCGGCAGCGGGTCACGAACCTGAAAGAGCATGTAAGCGAGCCAATGGATATGCTCGGCTTCCGGGACAGGCTTCTAAACTCCATGCTGTCCGGCGTCAAAACCCGGACGCTCACGCGGGAGGAGATTTCCGCCGCGGAGCGTACGGCGCGGCAAAAATTCAGAAGCTGGGATTGGGTGTACGGCAAAGCGCCCAACTGCCAGGTTTCAAGAAGCAAGCGCCTCAACGGCGGCAAGGTGGAAGTCTGCCTGGATGTGGATAAGGGCGTGATCGAAAATTGCAGCATACACGGGGATTTCTTTTTCGCGGGCGACCTGAACGACCTGACGGACCGCCTGAAGGGCTGCCCCTACAACGAGCAGAGCGTGCGCGCCGCGCTCGGGGACGCCCTGCGGCTTCAGCCCTTTTACCTGATCGAGCCGGAGGAACTGATGGCCTGCATATTCTGACACGGATCCACCCAATATATAACTTGTTGTTATAACAGGAGCGCGTGTCCCGGGCGGACGCGGCGCTCTTTTTTTTATGAAAATCCCGGCGGAAAGCCATATTAAAGAAAGGAGGCATGGTAGGATCACAGCAAAAATTGTCTGGGTAAATTCTGGATAAAATTTTATTGCTGGATAAATTTTCACTGTTCATTTGCATCTGATCTGTTATACTGCTATATGTGGAAGGATTTCGATTTCCGATAAGGAGTTAAATTTATAGAATGAGAAAAACGAAAATCGTATGCACCATCGGCCCCGCTTCGGAGGCCAAAGAGACTCTCCGCCAGATGATTTTGGCGGGCATGAACGTGGCGCGGCTCAACTTTTCCCACGGCGACCACGCGGAGCATAAGGTGCGCGTGGACCGCCTGAAGGAGCTGCGCGAGGAAATGGGGGTCCCTCTCGCCATCATGCTGGATACGCGCGGGCCGGAGATCCGCATCGGCCGGTTCAAGAAGGGAAACGTTCAGCTCAACGAAGGCGACACATTCACCCTCACCACAAAAGAATGCGAGGGTGATGAAAGCATAGCCTATATCAACTATGCGGCCTTGCCCGCCTGCGTCAGCCCCGGCAACAGCATCATGCTCGACGACGGGCTCATAGAGCTTTCCGTCCTGAGCGCGGATAAAGAAAACATCGTCTGCCGCGTGGTCAACGGCGGGCCGCTTTCCAACAGCAAAAGCGTCAACCTGCCGGGGCTGTATCTCGATATGCCGTACCTGTCCGAGCGGGACCGCGCGGACATACTCTTCGCGGTGGAAAACGACCTCGATTACATCGCGCTTTCGTTCGTGCGCACCGCGCAGGACGTCATGGACGTCAAGCGGTTTTTGGCCAACCACGGCGCGTCGGGCGTCGAGCTGATCGCAAAAATCGAAAACCGTTCCGGCATCGAGCACATCGATGAAATCATACGCCTGTCCGCGGGCATCATGGTGGCGCGCGGCGATATGGGCGTGGAGATCCCGTTCGAGGAGCTGCCCTACCTGCAGAAGCAGCTCATCACCAAGTGCTACCGCGCGGGCAAGCGCGTCATCACCGCCACGCAGATGCTCGAGTCCATGGTGCGCAACGCCCGCCCCACCCGCGCGGAGATCACCGACGTCGCGAACGCGATCTACGACGGCACAAGCGCGCTGATGCTTTCGGGCGAGACGGCAAACGGCAAGTACCCCGTGGAGACCATACGCACCATGGTGAAGATCGCCGAGCGCACCGAGGAGTTTATCGATTACAAACAGAATTTCCACAGCTTCCGGCCGGAGCTCGACAACAGCGTCATCAACGCCATCTCCCACGCCACCTGCACCACCGCGCACGATCTGGAGGCGGCGGCGATCGTGACCGTCACGCGCACAGGTTCCACCGCGCGCATGGTATCCCGCTTCCGTCCGGCCACGCCCATCGTCGCCATCACGCCAAACGCGCGCACCTACCGGCAGCTCGCCCTTTCCTGGGGCGTGACGCCGCTGATGAACGATTATAAATCTTCTAGCCGCGAGTTGTTTATGGACGCCGCACGCAAGGTGCAGGAGGCGAATTTGGCGCACGACGGCGATATCATCGTCGTCACCGGTTCCTCCGACCGCGTGGGGGAGATCACGAACACGCTGCAGGTCCATGTGCTGGGCACGGCGCTCGTGCGCGGCGCGGGCAACGGCCTTGCGCCCATTACCGGGCGGGTCTGCGTGGTGACGACCCCCGACGGCATCAAGAATTTCCACGACGGCGATATTCTTGTCATAGACCGCACCACCAACGACGTGCTGCATGAAATGCGCCGCGCGCGCGCCGTGGTGACGGAGGAAAGAATGGCGGATTCGGGCGCCGCGTCCGCCTGCCTGGCGCTGGACCTCCCGCTGATCGCGGGGGCCGAGGGCGCGACGCAGCTTTTAAAAACCGGCTGCCTGGCGACCATCGACGCAAAGAGCGGCGTCGTCTACAACGGCGACAGCTGCTATTCCGGCGGCAGCAAGTAACCGATCGTTTGACCCGCCGGAAAAG
>DATMXR010000132.1:0-2932 GCA_035561315.1 Feifaniaceae bacterium | reverse complement strand
TAATTATAGAAAAAACAGGAGGTCCAGGCTATGTCAATCCTAAAACGCTTCCGCGACATCATGGCTTCAAATATCAACGCGGCGCTCGACAAAATGGAAGACCCCGCAAAAATGATCGACCAGCTGCTGCGGGATTTAAACGACGACCTCGGCCAGGTCAAGGCGGAGACCGCGGGCATCATGGCGGAGGAGGCGCGTTCTAAGCGCGCGTATGACGAGGCCGCTTCCGAGGTCAACAAGCTCCAGGCGTACGCCGAAAAAGCGGTGCTTGCCGGGAACGACGCGGACGCGAAGCTGTTTTTGAGCAAGAAGGCCCAGGCGGCGGAAAACGCCGCTTCCCTGCAGAAGGTATACGAAAGCGCCTCCGCGAACGCGCTCAAAATGCGCCAGATGCACGACAAGCTTGTGGAGCAGATCGGCGACCTCAACGCCCGCCGCGACGCCGTAAAGGCCAAGGTCGCCGTCGCGCAGGCGCAGAGCCGGATCAATAAGATGGCCGGAAGCGTCAACGACAGCGCGGCCTCCGTCTCCGCGTTCGAGCGCATGGAGGAAAAGGCGGACCGCATGATCGACGAAGCGAACGCCATGGCGGAGCTGAATACAAATTCCGCGGCGGATACCCTGGCGGATGCCATGGACCGCTATAACGACGCCGCGCCCGCAGTGGATGACGAGCTGGCGGCGCTCAAGGCCAAGCTGGGCAAATAAAATACGTAAAAACATGCAGGGGGGGGAGACGGCATGGAGCAGCACCAGGATACCCAGGTATTTTACTGCGAGGGCTGCGGCGGCATCATGGAGTTCGACATCCCGCGGCAGACGTTCCGGTGCCCCAATTGCGGGCGTGAAGAAGCGGTGGCCCCGGAAGATGATCTGGTGGAAGAGCACGATTATCAGGAGTTTTTGACCCGCAAAAGCGACGAGGAATGGGAAAGCGCCACCCAGGTCATGCGCTGCGAAAGCTGCGGCGCGGAGATCGTGGCGCAGAAGGCCGCCACCACCGCGTCCTGCGGATTTTGCGGCAGCGCGCATGTGCTGCCCGTGCTGCAGGAGGCGGGCATCCGCCCTGAGGGCATCGTCCCGTTCCAGGTGGACCGCCACAAGGCGGGGGAACTGTTCCGCAAATGGATCAAGGGCAAATGGTTTGCGCCGGGCTCCCTCAAAAACCTGTACCAGCAGGATAAGCTGCAATCCATTTACCTCCCTTACTGGACGTACGACGCGGACACCACCGCGCACTATACGGGCCAGGGCGGCAGGGTGTATTATGTAACGGTGGGGACGGGAGAGCATAAGCGCCGGGAACGGCGCGTGCGCTGGTACCCCGTGAGCGGCACCGTCTCGCACTTTTTTGACGATGTGCTCATATCCGCCCGCGCGCAGCAGGACGCGCTTTTAAGCCGCAACAGCGCATACGCGACGTCCGGCAATTGCCTGCCGTTTGATCTGGCCTATCTTTCCGGCTTCCAGGCGGAAAAGTATACGCTGGGCGTGGAGGAAGGCTTTGCCCAGGCGCAGGAGAAAATGCGGGACGAATTGCGCGATATGGCGCGCAGGGAGATATTGCAGCGCTTTGACGAGGCGATGGTCCATACGCTCAGCGACCGTTACTTCAACGTCAAGTTCAAGCATGTGCTGCTGCCCATGTGGATGAGCGGGTACCAGTACCAGGGGAAGCAGTTCCGGTTTTTGATCAACGGGCAGACGGGGAAGGTATCCGGGCAATACCCCAAGAGCAGGTGGAAGATCGCCCTCGCGGTCATACTGGGCCTCATCCTGGCGGGGCTTTTGATCTATTGGTTCTCCCAGAATTAAAAAGGACGGTATCGATATGGGCATTTTTCAAAACCAGTTTGCCAACGTGGTGGAATGGGAAGAGTTCCGGGACGACGTCATCTTCTGGAAATGGAGCAACAAGGAGCTGAAAAAAAGCAGCCGCCTTGTCATCCGCCCCGGCCAGGACGCCATATTCCTATACAACGGGCGCATCGAAGGCATATTCACCGACGAAGGAAATTACGAAATAGAAAGCGACATCATCCCTTTTCTCAGCACGCTCAAGGGCTTTAAATTCGGCTTCAACAGCGGACTCAGGGCCGAGGTGCTGTTTGTGAACACCAAGGAGTTCACCGTCAAGTGGGGCACAAAGTCGAGCGTGCTCATTCCGGCGGCCAATATGCCGGGGGGCATGCCCATACGCGCGTTCGGCACGTTCCAGATGAAGGTGTCGGACTATGTGGCGCTCATCGACAAAATCGCGGGGGTCAAGCGGGAGTTTACCGTGGAGGATATCCGCGAGCGCGTGACGGCGGAAGTGGACCAGCTTTTGATGCGCTGGATATTAAAAGAGGGCAAGGATATGTTCAACCTCCAGGCCAACGCGCGCGAAATCGGCGCGGGCATTTGCTCGGACCTGGACATGGAGCTACATAAATCCGGCTTTTCCATTACCAACTTCACAATCGCCAACGTCAACTACCCCGAGGAAGTGCAGAAAAAGATCAACCAGAACGCCTCCTATGCCATGGTGGGCGACGTGGACAGATACCAGCGCATCGCCATGATGGACGCCATGCAGAATGGCGGGGACAGCGCGGCGGGCGCCGCCATGGGTTCCGCCGCGGGCATGGCCGCGGGCTTCCAGATGGCCAACCAGGCGTTTTCCCAGCAGGCCGCGCAGCAGCAACCGCAATCGCAGCCCGCGTCCGGCCAGAAATTCTGCATGGACTGCGGCGCGAAGCTTCCGGCCGACGCGCGCTTCTGCGCCTCCTGCGGGGCGAAGCAGGCATAATACGGGAAGCTACGCAATGACAGCAAGGGGACTTGAACCCACGTGGTTTGAGTTCTTTTGCTTTTGCGGCTTTCATGCTATGCTGAATGCGGATTTATAGTCTACGTAAAGGTATCAATAAGCTCTAGATTGATATTGGGG
>DATMXR010000131.1:0-6951 GCA_035561315.1 Feifaniaceae bacterium | reverse complement strand
GTTTGTAATTGTCCAATAAAATGAATGTCGCATTTGCGTTCTGTGAAAAAATCGAGCTTTTCGGTCAATTCCTGCGCGCGGTTTTCCCCCACGCGGGTGATGCCCAGATCAAGCGCCACAGCGATGCGCTCGACCGGCACGAATTTCGTGACAGCGACAAGCGTCACTTCCTCCGGATTTCTGCCGGAAGAAGCGCAGGCGGAAGCGATCTGCTCCCGTATCTGTTCGTAGTTTTCCCGTATGCCCATGGAACTCCCCTTCCCTGCCATCCGATTACGGTTTACGGCTTGCGGTATCTTGCCCCGGCCGCAAGCTCCCCGCCCGCCGCGGCGCGGACGATGGCGCCCTCCCCGTCGGCTGCAAGCACGTCCACCTGCGTCCAGGCCGTTTCGGCCCCCGCGATGCGGAGTATGCCCGGCATGCCGTCCCGCATCTCGATCGCCTCGACCGGCACGTAAAGCCCCGTGACGTCCTTCATGATGGAGGCCTCCACCACGCGCACGCCCATCAGGTCGTTCATGGGCTGGTTGAACTCCAGAAGGTTCACCATCTGCTTGCCGGACAGTATCGGCGTAAGCGCCGTGCCCGTATAGGGCTGGTCCGCATAGCCGTTGAATACGACGGTATACGTTTCCCCCTGCGCGACGCGGAAGGGGCTTTGCGCATCCGTCAGAAACGCGATATAAAAATGGTCCGGATCGATCAGGCGGTAAAGCGGGCTTACGTCCGCGGTATCCAGCTCCGAAACCACGCCGCTGCCCCGTATGACGCCGGAAACAAGGTCCGAATTGAGCATGTTGAGTTTTTTGGCGCTCAGCGCCTGCTCGTAGCCGTCAAAATAAAAGCTGACCACGCCTTCGCCCTCGTTATTGAGGATGTCCCGCTTCCAGGTGTTCAGGTTGGTGAGCTGCTGCTCCTCCTGCTCGTAAAGACCGGCCAGCGTTTCATCGGGCTGGATATCTTTTAAAAGCTCCTTGCGGGCATCCAAAAGCGCCTTGAGCTCCTGCTCCAGCGTCAGCATGTCGGCGGTCGATTCCCCGCGCACCGCGGGGCGTATGGCGTTCTGCTTCTGCTGGATCTGAAGGTTCAATGCGTCCAGCTCCGGATTGACGATGCCCTTGATCAGGGAAAGCTGATACGCAAGAATGTTCTTTTGCACATCCAGAAGGGACTGCATGGTCTGCTCCTGATAACCCCATTTGAACACCTGGGCGATCTGGTCCCCGGTCTTTACATGCGCGCCCTCCACGACGTCGAAGAGTATTTTATCGTAGCGTTCGACCGTGATGCTCGCTTCATCGCGCACCAGCACGGTTTTTACCGCGCTGTTCAGGCGCATGGCGCCCATCGTAAGCTCGCCTTCCTTGCCTCCGCTTACCAGAAAGTAAACGAGAACGCCCAAGAGCGCAAGCAAGACCACAAGCATCACATAAAAGCGTCCCCGGACTCTGACTCTCTGCATGTTTTCCCCTCCTAACGGCCGGGTTTAATGGCCTTCCTTCGGGCCGATGCTTTCCCACAGGGAATAGCCCGGCTTTTTGGAGCGGCCGAGCTGCCTGTTGATGTTCTCCTTGTTCTTTTCCACATAGATGCGGTGGAGCGTATCCGCGTCCAGCCCCGCGTGGATGCACATGCTTAAAAAAAAGTGCAGGACGTCCACCAGCTCCTCGGACAGGGCGGCGGGGTCTAACTCCTTGGGATTTTTCCACCACTTGAAATTGACCTCGTCAAGCACCTCTCCAAGCTCCGATATGATGGCCAGAATATCCTTTTGCACCCACTGCTCCATGGGGATATCCGAAAGCGCGCGGCGCGCGATGATCTCCTCGTCCAGCTCCTTCTGAAGATGGAACAGTTCGTCCAGCTTGTCCAATTCCCCAACCTCCTTTTCCCCCGATTATTCGTTAAGCTCAAGCAGCTCCCTGATCTCCTGCTCGCGCTTTTTGATCCTGCCCACGCAAACGGTGGCGGTGTTTTCAATATCCAGCATCTGGGGCAGTATGCGTTCCACATCCTCTATGGTGACGCTTTCGATCCGGTCGTAGGTTTCCTGCTCGTTGTAAAGCTTGTTCTGCAGCAGGGCTGTTTTCCCAAGCGCGTTCATGCGGCTGGAGGTGCCCTCCTGGGAAAGCAGGTAGCTGCCCTTCAACTGGTCCTTGCTGCGTTTGAATTCCTTTTCGGTGATCCCGTTTTTGATGACGTTCTCCATCTCCTCCCGCATCAGGCGGATGACCTCCACCGCCTGCTGCTCGCCCGTGCCCGCGTAGAAGGAAAAGCTGCCCGTGCTGCGGTAGCAGGTGGGGTATGAGTAAATGGAATACGCCATGCCGCGCTGCTCGCGGATCTTCTGGAACAGGCGGGAGCTCATGCTGCCGCCCAATACATTGCTTAAAACAAAGAGCGGATACTGGTCGTCCGCGTCCAGCGCCGTGCCCGGCATAGCCATGCAGATATGGATCTGCTCGATATCCTTTTCCACCGGTTTAAATCGCTTGCCGCCCGGCGCTTTGTTCTGCCCGAAGGGATGCGCCGTCCCTTTTTTCAAACCCGAAAATTTTTCGCGCGCAAGGGAAAGAAGCTTGTCCTCCTCCAGATGTCCCGCAGCGGAAATGACGATGCGCTCCGGCACGTACTGGCGGTGCATGTAATCGAACAGGCTTTCCCGCGTGAAGGCGCGCACGCTCTTTTCTGTGCCGAGTATCGGCCTGGCAAGGGGATCGCTTTCATAATAAAGCTGCGCGATGGACTCGTGCGCAAGGTCCTCGGGGCTGTCCTGCGTCATTAAAATTTCCTCGCAGATGACGCCCTGCTCTTTTTTCAACTCCTCCGGGTCGAACGTGGAATTGAGCACGATATCGGAAAGCACGTCCACGGCGGTATCCAGGTTTTCATCGAGCACCTTCGCGTAAAAACAGGTGCATTCCTTGGAGGTGAACGCGTTGATGTTGCCGCCTATCCCGTCCATTTCCGCCGCGATATCCTGCGCCGTGCGCGTATTCGTGCCCTTAAAGAGCATGTGTTCAATAAAATGCGAGGCGCCGCCCTCGTTTTCCCGCTCGAATGCGGAGCCTGTCCCAACCCAGACGCCGATGGCGCAGGAGCGGACCTTTTCCATGGTTTCGCCAACCACGCGAATCCCGTTTTCCAACGTTTCCTGAATGATCATACGCGTACTTCCTTTTGTATGTGCTCGCCAAGGGTCTCCGTTACAGGTACGATGCGGAACCCCCGCTGCTCTAGCCCGCTGATGCAGGCGGGCAACGCCTTTACGGCTTCCGCCGTAGGCTGTATAAGCAATATGCTTCCATCAAAGGGCGCATCCAATGCACGCAGCAGGATATCCTCGGCTTTTCCCCTGCCCGAAAGCAGATCCACCGTGCACAGCACATGCGTGAGCCCCAGCCGGTTGGCCGCGCGCGTGGAGTTTTTCAAGTGGCGCGTGCCGGAATAATAGAGCTTCGGCTCTACGCCCGATGCGGCGCGGATCACCTCCACGGAACGCCCGACGTCCGCAACGACCTCGTCCGGGCTGCCGTCCCGCGCGGGGAGCTGCCCCATCGTGCCGATCTCATGCCCGTCCTGCGCGATCTGGACAAGCAGCTCCTTATTGTTCTCCGCCCATTCGCCGCTGACAAAGAACGTGATCTTAACGCCGCGCTCCTTCAATACCTTTAAAAGCTCGGGCATGGCGGCGGCGTTCCAGCTCACCGCGCATTCCAGACCTACAACGCCCTCCCCGTATCCCCTGTAGACGGGGCTGTTATACAGCTCGCTCATGGCGGACTGCGCCACGGGCGTTGTGGTCGCGATATAGAGCGCGATCATCAGCGCAGCCAGCAGGATGTTGACGGCCGTCCTGCCTTTTTTATACAACCACCGCATCGCTTTTTCCTCCTTTTGGGCGCTGTTATAGTATATGCCGCATACATAAGGAGGATGTCACAATGCACTTTGAAACGCCAAAGGGGCAGGGCCAGGCTGCCCCGCCCCTTCCTTTACTATTCGTTTTGCCGGTTCAAATTACTCCTGGTCTTCCGGCAGGAGGCCTTTGCGGGTGAGGTTGATTTTGCCCTGCTTGTCGATTTCCACGACGCGCACGAGTATTTCATCCCCGATGTTGACGACGTCCTCCACCTTCTCCACGCGGCGGTTGGCAAGCTTGGAGATGTGGACGAGGCCGTCCTTGCCCGGCGTCAGGTTCACAAACGCGCCGAACGGCATGATGCGCACGACCTTGCCCAAGAATACGTCGCCCACCTCGATATCCTTGACGATGCCCATGATGATGCGCTTGGCCTCGTCCGCGGCGTCCGCATCCGGGGAGGCGATGAACACGCGGCCGTCGTCTTCGATATCGATCTTCACGCCGGTATCGGCGATGATCTTGTTGATGGTCTTGCCGCCCGAGCCGATGACATCGCGGATCTTATCCGGGTTGATGGAGAAGGAGAGGATGCGCGGCGCAAAGCGGGAAAGCTCGGTACGGGGTTCGGGCAGCGTTTCGAGCATTTTGCCCAGTATAAACAGGCGGCCTACGCGGGCCTGCTCCAGCGCGCGGGTGAGGATTTCCTCGCTGATGCCCTTGATCTTGATATCCATCTGGATGGCGGTGATGCCGTCCCTGGTGCCAGCGACCTTGAAATCCATGTCGCCAAGGAAGTCTTCCAGACCCTGGATGTCCGTGAGTATCGCGATATTGCCGTTCGCTTCGTCCTTAATAAGGCCCATGGCGACGCCCGCCACCGGCTTTTTGATGGGAACGCCCGCGTCCATCAGCGACATCGTGCTTGCGCAGATGGAAGCCTGGGACGTGCTGCCGTTCGAGCTGATGACCTCGGAAACAAGGCGCATGCAGTACGGGAATTCCTCCTCGCTGGGGAGCACGGGTTCGAGCGCACGCTCAGCCAAAGCGCCATGGCCGACTTCGCGGCGGCCGGGGCCGCGCATCATTTTGGTTTCGCCGGTGCTGTAGGGCGGCATGTTGTACTGGTGCATGTAGCGCTTGTTTTCGTCGAGCGTGATGCCGTCCAATATCTGCGCTTCGCCTATGGTGCCCAATGTCGCGATCGTCATCACCTGGGTCTGGCCGCGGGTAAACACCGCGCTGCCGTGCGTGCGCGCCAATATGCCGACTTCGCTCCAAATGGGGCGGATCTCGTCATGCCTGCGGCCGTCCGGGCGGATGCCTTTGTTGATGATCTTGTCGCGCACGACCTCTTTGGTGAGGCCGTAGAGTATGGCGTCGATATCGCCCGCGCTGTCGGGATATTCCTCCTTAAACGCGGCGACGGTTTCTTCCTTGACCTGGCTGGAGCGCGCTTCGCGCTCCTTGCGGTCAAACGTATCGAGCGACCACACGACCCTGTCGAACGCGGCGGCGCGGACTTTTTCGGCGAACGCTTCGTCGGGATGATAAATTTCAACCTCCATCTTGGGCTTGCCGACTTCCGCGGCGATGCCTTCGATGAATTTGACGATCTCCTTGATATGCCCGTGCGCGAAAAGTATGGCGTCGAGCATTTCTTTTTCGGTCACTTCGTTCGCGCCCGCTTCCACCATCATGACCGCGTCGCGCGTTCCCGCGACGGTGAGGCTCATGCGGCTCTTCTCACGCTGCTCGCAATCCGGGTTCAATATGAATTCGCCGTCCACATAGCCGACATTGACGGAACCTGTGGGCCCCATGAAGGGCGCTTCGCTGATGGAGAGCGCGATGGAGGAGCCGATCATGCCCAATACGTCGGGCTGTATATCCTGTTCCACCGAAAGGACGGTGGCGATCACCTGTACGTCCCGATAGAACCCCTTGGGGAACAGCGGGCGGATGGGCCTGTCTATGAGGCGGGAGGTCAGTATGGCTTTTTCGGTGGGGCGGCCTTCCCTTTTGATGAAGCCGCCGGGGATTTTGCCCACCGCGTACAATTTCTCTTCAAATTCTACGCTCAACGGCAAAAAATCCACACCGTCGCGGGCGGTCTTGGCTACCGTGGCGCAGGTCAGTACGGCGGTATCCCCGCAGCGGACCAGGCAGGACCCCCCCGCCTGTTCGGCATACTTTCCGGTTTCGACGACAAGCGTCCTGCCGCCGAGCTGCATTTCAAACGTTCTGTGCATGAAACAATAGCTCCTTCATTTTACTTCTTTCTTTTTTTCTACCAAACTAGTATAGCACGGCAAGTCAAAGCGTACCACAAAAAAATCGCAGTACCGCGAATACGGCAAAGGAAGCGGTTGCTGCCGCGCCCTTTTCGCCCGAAAGCGCCGATTTTCATTTGATTTGCTCCATATTCAAAAATATGGAATTTCCTTGGAGTATCTATCGTAGAAACCCCAAATCTTCCCTTTCTGCCTGCAGGCGGGATGCCCCGCCATCCCGCCAACGAAGGATCATTAGAACATGCGCTTCAATCCGTCCCATCTGACGGCATGCGCGTCAGATGGGACACCCTGCGTCCAGGTTTGCTGCGTCAAACCTGGACGGAAAACCTCGCATCAGTTGGCTTGTCCAACTGATGCGAATAAAAAAAAGCGGGGAAGCTCCCCGCTTTTCCCCGCTTCGTTTCGCTTATTTTCTCAGGCCCAGGCTTGCGATGATGGTTCTGTACCGTTCGATGTCCTTATCCTTGAGGTAATTCAGCAACCCCCTGCGCTGGCCGACCATTTTGAGAAGGCCGCGGCGGGAGTGATGATCCTTGTTGTGCAGCTTCAAATGCTCGTTGAGGTGGTTGATGCGCTCCGTTAAAAGCGCGATCTGCACTTCGGGCGAGCCTGTGTCTCCATCGTGCAGTTTGTACTGCTCGATGATCTCAAGTTTACGGTCCTTTTCCATGATATCCTCCTGATTTTTTTGTATCCCCGCCGGCAAAGTAACGCGTCGGAGAGTCGCGGAACCGAGCCGTGGTTCATCGTTTCACAGGGTATAGTGTAGCATAGAGCCACGCTCCTGTAAAC
>DATMXR010000130.1:0-10840 GCA_035561315.1 Feifaniaceae bacterium | reverse complement strand
CAGTAAGCATAAGGAATGAGGTGGTCCATAAGATGGAAAGTCAGGTATTAAGCATCCGGGGCATGACGTGCGCAGCCTGCGCGCAGCGCATCGAAAAGACCGTGCGCAAACTCAACGGCATCGGGCAGGCAAACGTCAACCTGGCCAGCGAAAAACTGTTTGTGGAGTATGACGAAAGCGTTCTTCCGATTTCCGCCATAAAGGAAGCCGTAACAAAGATCGGATACGAGGTGGAGGAAAAAAAACGCTATACGGACGTTACCATACCCATAGGCGATATGACGTGCGCGGCCTGCGCGCAGCGCGTGGAAAAAGCCATACGCAAACTGGACGGCGTCAACAGCGTTTCGGTCAACTTCGCTACGGAAAAAGCAACCGTGTCCTACGACCCGCAGCAAGTCCGGCTTTCCGCCATACGGGAAGCGATCGAAAAGGCGGGCTACAAGGCGCTGGAGGTGAAAAAGACCGCGGCCGCGGATGAGGACCGCGCCCGCAAGCAAAAGGAAATCCGCACGCTGTGGACCAAATTCATCGTTTCCGCCGTGTTTTCCCTGCCGCTTCTCTACATCGCGATGGCGCCCATGATCTCGTTTGTGCGGCTCCCGTTCCCCGCCGCGCTGGACCCGATGAGCTATCCGCTCGTTTATGCCCTGGCGGAGCTTCTTCTGGTGCTGCCCGTCATAGGCGTGGGCTATAAATTTTATACCGTGGGGTTCAAGGCGCTCATACGGCGCAGCCCGAACATGGACTCGCTCATCGCCATAGGCACCACGGCGGCGTTTCTCTACAGCGCGTACAATGTCTGGCAGATCGCGAACGGGAACTTTGGCGCCGTGGAATCGCTCTATTTTGAGACGGCGGGCGTCATCATCACGCTGATACTGCTTGGAAAATCCCTGGAGGCCGTTTCCAAGGGCCGCACGAGCGAGGCCATCAAAAAGCTGATGGGCCTTGCGCCGAAGACCGCGATCATCATTGAGAACGGGGAGGAAAAAGAGATCCCCATAGACGAGGTCGAGGCCGGCGACGTGATCGTGGTGAAGCCCGGCGCGAAGATCCCGGTGGACGGCACGGTGCTGGAGGGCCATACGGCCATAGACGAAAGCATGCTCACGGGCGAAAGCATGCCGGTGGACAAAAAAGCGGGGGACACCGTGTATGCAGCCTCCCTCAACACCAACGGCGCCATAAGCTTCCGTGCGGAAAAGGTGGGCAGCGACACCGCGCTCGCCCAGATCATAAAGCTTGTGGAGGACGCCCAGGGCTCCAAAGCGCCCATCGCGCAGATGGCGGATATCGTATCCGGGTATTTCGTGCCCATCGTGTGCGCCATCGCGCTTGTCGCGGGCGTCGCGTGGTATCTGGGCGTGCGGGATATCGAGTTCGCGCTGACCATATTCATATCGGTGCTGGTCATCGCCTGCCCCTGCGCGCTTGGGCTGGCCACGCCCACGGCCATCATGGTGGGCACCGGCAAGGGCGCGGAGAACGGCATACTGATAAAGGGCGGCGAGGCGCTTGAAACCGCCCACAAGATCGATACCATCGTGTTCGATAAGACCGGCACAATCACCGAGGGAAAACCGACCGTGACCGACGTGCTGCCCGCGGGCGGCGTGCCTGCGGACGACCTGCTGCAACTGGCGGCCTCCGCGGAAAAAGGCTCCGAGCATCCTTTAGGCGCCGCGATCGTGCTGGGCGCGCAGGAAAAGGGCCTGGAATTCCTTGCGGTGGAAAGCTTCACCGCGCTCACCGGGCGCGGCATAGAGGCCCGCATCGGCGGCCGGACGGTGCTGGCGGGCAACCGGAAGCTGATGGACGAACGCGCCGTCTCGCTTTCGGAGCTGGAAACCGCTTCCGACCGGCTGGCCGAAGAAGGCAAGACGCCGATGTATGTGGCGGCGGACGGCAAGATCGCGGGCATCATAGCCGTGGCGGACGTCGTGAAGCAATCTAGCCGCGCCGCGATCGAAAGCCTGCACAAAATGGGCGTCCAGGTCGCCATGATCACGGGAGACAACAAAAGGACCGCCGCGGCCATCGCGCGGCAGGTGGGCATCGACCGGGTACTTGCGGAGGTGCTGCCGCAGGACAAATCCAACGAGGTCAAGAAGCTGCAGGGCGAGGGCCGGAAGGTCGCCATGGTGGGCGACGGCATCAACGACGCCCCGGCGCTCGCGCAGGCCGATATCGGCATCGCCATCGGCTCCGGCACGGATGTGGCGATGGAGAGCGCGGATATCGTGCTGATGCGCTCGGATTTGATGGATGTGCCGACCGCCATCCATTTGAGCAAACGAACCATTCGCAACATCAAGCAGAATTTGTTCTGGGCGTTTGGGTACAATGTCATAGGCATCCCCATCGCGGCGGGCGTGCTGCACCTGTTCGGCGGCCCCCTGTTGAACCCCATATTCGCGGCGGCGGCCATGAGCCTAAGCTCGGTATCGGTGCTGACCAACGCCCTGCGGCTGAGAAATTTCAAAGCGCCGCGGTAATAAGAAAGGAATAGCGATGAAAAGAATCAAAAAAACAGCTTTGTTATTTTGCGCCGCGGCGGCAGCCATGCTCGCGCTCATCGGTTGCAAGCAGCTCGACGTGGTGGGAAACGAATCCGTCGCCTCGTTTGACACGGTGTTAAAGGCCATACCCGATCAGGTGCAGGCCGACGAACCGAACTATGGCTGGGCGCTTTCCGCCCCCGACGGCGCCGTGCGGTTTATCTGGAGCGAGGATTACAGCAGGAGCCCCCTCCACGACGCCATGCTGGAGCTTGACGCGCAGCCGTTCCTGGACGCGGGGCTCGACCCAGAGAAGCTCCCCGAAAGCGTCCTCTATTCCGGGGATAAGCTGATCGTGGGGACGAAGTTCGGCGGCGATGAATTAAAGTACAGCGGCGAGATCACCCCGCTCAAGGCATACGAGCAGATCGTAACCCTGTACCGCGACAGCATCGGCTACCACACCGCGCTCGACCATTACGGCGTAAAGCTCGGCAACGGCAACATGTTCGAGTGGGCGAAGGATATGGCCAAGAACGACAAGGACATCGTGTTCGTGCTGAACCCGGAGCCCTTTATAGCGGCGGGCGTAGACCCCGACGCGGTGAATGGATGGGCGTTTGCGAAGGTCCCCATGGAAGAGGACGGCAAGAGCGTTGAGGTGGATAAATTCCTCAAGCCGTTTGACTTAACATAAAGGAGGCAGCTATGGAAAAAGCCGTAATCAAAGTGGACGGAATGTCCTGCGAGCATTGCGTGAAAACAATCACAAAAGCGGTGGGCGCGCTCCCGGGCATCGCCGCGGTGGCCGTGGACCTGAATGCCAAGACCGTAACGGTGGACCATGACCCCGGAAAGACGGCGCTGGAACAAATCCGGCTGGAGATCGAGGACCAGGGCTACGACGTGGTTGGATAATCATCGGATAAAAAAGTGGAGCCGCTTTTGCGGCTCCGTTTTTTTTAGCTTGCCCGTTTACCCAAAGCCTTACAAAAACTCCCGCATCAGGCCCCGGACCACGCCGGGATCGGCGGGGCGGTCCACAAGCGGCGCGCCGCCCTTCAATACGGCGTTCTTTTCGTGGAAATCCTGCCCGGACTGCCGGTACAATATGCCGAGCGGGATTTTGTCCCCGAACTCCATGGCCCTTTCCATGGCGAGAAGCTTGTCGGAGGGGTCGTACTCCTCTCCCAATTCGTAGGTGCGCTGGTTGTACCACGCGTAGGTGTTCACTTTGTTGAAGCTTACGCAGGGCTGGAGGATATCCACCAGCGCGTAGCCCTTATAAGAGATCGCCTCCTTCATGACGGAAACAAGATGCTCCTTGCGGCCGCTGAATCCCCGCGCCACAAAGCCCGCGCCCGCGGCGATGGCCACAAGCGCCGGGTTAAAGGGCGTGTTGGCGGAGCCTTCCGGCTGTACGGGCGTAACCTGCCCTTCCAGCGTGGTAGGGGAGGCCTGCCCTTTTGTGAGGCCGTAGATCTGGTTGTCGTGCACAAAATGGGTGATGTCCACGTTGCGCCGGATGTTGTGCAAAAAGTGGTTGCCGCCCTCGCCGTAGGAGTCCCCGTCCCCGGTATCGACGATCACCGTTAAGCTTTCGTTGGCGATCTTCGCGGCGACCGCGGCGGGAAGCGAGCGCCCGTGCAGCCCGCAGAACGCGTTGGCGCCGATGTACTGCGGCGTCTTCGCCGCCTGGCCGATGCCCGCCGCCATTAAGGTCTCATGCGGGGATTTGCCCAATTCGGTGAGCGCCGTTTTCAGGCAGTCCAATATCGCGAAGTTCCCGCAGCCCGGGCACCATGCCGTTTCGCAGGTTTGAAACACGCTTGCGCTCATTGTTGTACCTCCCGTAATACCTGATCTACAATCTCTTCCGCGCTGATCTGCCGCCCGTCGTACTTCAAGACGCTTCCGGTGCAGGCGATGCCGGTAAACTCGCGTATCAGCCCCGCAAGCTGCCCGGTCGCGTTCTGCTCCACGTTGACGATGCGCCTTGCCTGCGCGCTTTTTTCCTTCAAAAGCTTCTGCGGAAGCGGGTATATGTCTCCGAAAATGAGCGCGGCGTAGCCGCCGCGGTCCGCGTTGAGCGACGCGACGGCTTCTGTGATCGGGCCCCAGGCGGAGCCCCAGCCGAGCAGCAGCGTGGTAAATTCCCCGTCGCCTATAAATTCCGGCTCCTGGAGCTCTTTAGTGAGCTTTTCAAGCTTTTTGAAGCGTTTATCCGCCATTTTCACGCGGACTTCCGCCGATTCCGTGATGTGGCCGTACTCGTCGTGCTCGTCGCTGTCGGCGGTGACAAGGTGTTCGCTTTTGCCCGGAAGCAGGCGCGGGGAAACGCCGTCCTCCGTATAGCGGTAGCGGAGGTAATCCTCCTGCCCCGCGTCCGAAACGCCGCAGGGGAGGATTTCGATGCCGTTTAAGTCATACGGCGCGATGGTGGCGGAAGCGTCGCCCAGGTACTGATCGCTTAATAAAATCACGGGAATCTGGTATTTTTCCGCCAGATTGAAGGCGCGTATGGTCTGGTAGAACGAATCGGTGTGGTTCCTGAGTGCGATCACCATGCGCGGGAATTCGCCCTGGGACGCGGAGATCACAAATTTGAGGTCGCTTTGCTCCGTGCGCGTGGGCAGGCCCGTCACGGGGCCGGGGCGCTGCACGTCCGCGACCACCAGCGGAATCTCCGCCATGCCGGAAAGGCCCAGCGCCTCCACCATCAGCGAAAAGCCGCCGCCGGAGGTGCCCGTCATGGCGCGCGCGCCCGCGAAGGACGCGCCGAGCGCCATGTTGATGGCGGCGATCTCATCCTCCGCCTGCTCCACCACCACCCCGGCCTTTACGGCTTTTGCGGCCAGGTATTCCATGATGGTCGTGGAAGGGGACATCGGGTAGGCGGAATAGAATTTCAGGCCCGCCGCAAGAGCGCCCAGGGAAAGCGCACGGCTGCCGGTAATCAGCAGGCAGTCGTTGCAGCGGCCGCCCAGGCGGGGATAGCGTTCTTCCGCTAGTTCGTATCCTTTTTGCACCGCCTGCAGGTTGATTGCAAGATGTTTTTCCTTGATGGACTCGGCCAAGATTTCTTCAATTCCATCCAGTTCCACGCCGAAGAGCCTGAGTGCGGCGCCTATCGCCACGCTGCCCGCCGCGTTCGCGGCCCCGAGCGAGCGGGCGATCTCCGCCATACTGATCTTGACGGCGCGGGGGTCGTCCACGCTGAGCGCCGCGTCGCAGAGGATAAAACCGCCCGTATCGAGTTCGTCCCTGTGCAGCGTTACCGTTTCCTCATTGAACGCGATGATGCCGGTGAATTTGCCGCTGTGCCCGTAGATTGGCTCCGGCCCAAAGCGCACGGTGGTAAAATTATGCCCGCCGCGCACGCGGGACATAAAGTCCCGCATGGTAAACACATGGTATCCGCTGCGCTTGAGCGCCTTTTCGAGCACCGCCGCAGCGGTGTCTATCCCCTGCCCGGCCGCTCCCCCGATCAGAATATTGTACATCTTCGCCCTCCGATGTGTTGGAATTCTGGCATATGAGTATATTGGTATTATTATAAACGGATTTTAGCGCCGAAACATAAAATCTTTGCATTGTTTTGAACGGGCGCCCTATACCCGGATTTTTGAGGAAATCACGCCCGGGGTCGCACGGGCGGCGTTTTGGCGTTTCCTGAATCCTCCGTATGCGGTATACTGGTGGTATCATCTCGAGTTCAGGCGCGCCTGACATGCTAAGGAGGAACCATGATTACCGAACTCGTCGCCCGCCAGCGGGCATATTTTACTTCCGGCGCGACAAAGCCGGTAGGCGTCCGCATTGCCGCACTTGAAAAGCTGCAGGCCGCCATCAGAAAAAACGAGGGCATGCTCTGCGACGCGCTCAAGGCGGACCTTGGCAAAGCGCCCATGGAAGCGTACATGACGGAGATCGGCATCGTGCTGGAGGAGCTGCGCTTTACGTTAAGGCATCTCCCCAAATGGGCAAGGACGAAAAAAGCGCCCACGCCCCTGGCGCAGTTTCACGCCAAAAGCTTTGTCGTACCCGAGCCGTACGGCCTCGCGCTGATCCTCTCCCCGTGGAACTATCCGTTCCAGCTGGCGATTGCGCCGCTCATCGGGGCGGTCGCCGCGGGCAACTGCGCCATATTGAAGCCCTCCGCGTACGCCCCGGCGACCAGCCGCGCGATCGCGGAATTGATAGGCGGCTGCTTCGATCCTTCCTATATCGCCGTCATAGAGGGCGGGCGGGAACAGAACCAGGCGTTATTGCGGGAGAAGTTCGATTATATATTCTTTACAGGCAGCGTCGATGTGGGCAGGCTCGTCATGGAAAGCGCCGCAAAAAATCTGACGCCTGTGAGCCTTGAATTAGGCGGGAAAAGCCCCGTGATCGTGGACGAAAGCGCGAACATCGCGCTTTCGGCCAAACGCGTCGCGTTCGGCAAGGCGCTCAACGCCGGGCAGACCTGCGTGGCGCCGGATTATGTGCTGGTGCATCAAAGCGTGCGCGAGCCGTTTTTAAAGGCGCTCAAGGCCGCGTTTGACGCGGGCTTCCCCAACGGCGACGAAAGCGAGCTTCCCACCATCGTAAACGAGAAGCATTTCGACCGGCTACAGGGGCTAACAAACAGCGGTAGCGTGTATTATGGCGGCCGGATGGACAGGGAGACGCGGCGCATGTCTTTGACCATACTCGACGGCGTAACGGGAGACGACCCCGTCATGCGGGAGGAAATATTCGGGCCCATACTTCCCGTGCTCACGTTTGAGACGCTGGACGAGGCCATCCGCTTTGTAAACGAACGCCCTTCCCCGCTTGCGCTGTACCTCTTTACCGAAAACGAACAGGCGGAGCGCCGCGTGCTCGATGAAATCCGCTTTGGCGGCGGCTGCGTCAACGATACCGTGATCCACCTCGCAACGTCCCATATGGGCTTTGGCGGCGTGGGGGAAAGCGGCATGGGCAGCTACCACGGGAAGCTGAGCTTTGATACGTTCACGCATTATAAGAACATCGTCAAAAAGTCCACATGGATGGACCTGCCTATGCGCTACCATCCGTATACCAAGAAAAAAGACCGCATGATACGCATGTTTTTAAAATAGATCTGCGTTATCTTTGGCGCTCAAACCCCAGGTACCGCGTCCCCTGAAACGTCAGTTTTCCGGCGTCTCCTTCCGCAAGCAGCCCATACTCCGTATCGCGCACGGCAAATTCCATGCGGTCCCCGCTTTCCACCTGAAATGTGACGTAATAGGCGGTGGAGGATGTGGTATGGCTCATCGCGTTATCGTGATGGTGGTGATGGTAGCTGACGTCCGCGCGCTTGGCGGCGACAACGGCGGAAACGGTTAAGACGGGCGAATCGTTGTTCTTCTTCCACTGCTTCGCGCCCCTGACGCTCCGCACGATGATGGTGCCGAATACGAATACGAACCCGATCACAATGAGAACGGGAACGGCGGAAAACATGACATTCATGCCGAAAAAGTCCATTTGGACGCTCCTTATCCCCGCTTTGCGGCATTTCGGGAAACGGCGCAAAGCGTTTGATCGATCGAACCTCTTTACTATACCGTAAGAATATATGGCCTGTAAAGAATAGAGAATTACTCGGTACTTTCCGTCAGCCGTGCAATACCCGCATACAGCTCCCGCAGCTCCTGCCGGCTGACGATAAAGGGATTACGGCCGTCGGTGAGATACCGGGCCTCATTTCCCATTGCCAGATCGCGGATGCCGACCTCGCCCTCGTTGCTGATCAGGTACGAATATTGCCGCAGCTTGCCGGAACTGTCCCGCCCCTCGAGATATATCATAAAAAACACATTTCCGCCCGAGCCGTTCAAAAACAATTTCCGGTAATACGTCGGCGCGGTGATGAGGTCGGTGATCTGCCTTTTGGTTTCCTCATCCGCCCTGACCGTTACGGGCATATTATCGACTTGCGCAAACGGCTTCCATACCTCGAGGCTGGTGATGCGGACGTCCCGCTTCAATTCTTCGGAAAGCGAAAGCGAGGACAGCCGGCGGTAGCCGCCCGCCGCGGCAGACAGCAGGACGATGGCGGCCAGTATCATCAGTACTGCGGCAGGCTTTTTCCGTTTCATGCCATATCCCTTTCTTTGCAAGCGTTTTTATAAATATACCATATCCAGGAAGATGCTGCACGGATGAACCATAACGCATGTTTCCCCACGCTCCCGGCAAACTAAAGGGAAAAGGAGGGGTCGCGATGCAAACGGTATGGAAAGGCGCCATCAGCTTCGGATTGTTAAACGTCCCGGTCAAGATGGGTTCGGCCACGCAGAAGGAGACCATAGGCTTCCGCCAGCTGCACAAGGCGTGCAACACGCCCATCAACCAGAAGCGGTTCTGCAGCAAGTGCAACAAGGAAGTGGCGTATGAGGATATCGTGAAGGGCTTCGAGTACGAGCCGGGGAAATTCGTGCTGGTGACAAACGACGAGCTTGACGCGCTGCCCATCAAAAGCGCGAAATACATGGACATTGTGGATTTTATCCACATCGGGGAAGTGGACCCGGTCTACTTCGACAAAACCTATTACCTCTGGCCGGAAAAGGGCGGCGAAAAGGCCTACCTCATTCTGCGGGAGGCCATGCGGCAGACGGGGCGGGTGGCAGTGGCCAAGGTGACGCTGCGGGAAAAGGAACATTTGTGCCTCATACGGCTTATCGGCGATACCATATCCGTCGCCATGATGTATTTTCAGGATGAGATACGCGATACCGCGGAGCTTGGCATCGCCCAGCTGTCCGAGGCCGTAACGGTCCGGCCCGAGGAAATGGATATGGCGATACAGCTCGTGCAGAACCTTACGGCGGAATTCCAGCCGGAAAAGTACCACGACGCGTACCGCGATGAGCTGTTAAAGCTCATACGCGCCAAGGTGGAAGGGAAACAGGTGGTGGAGCCGGAATCTGTGGAGGCGCCCGCGGGCAATGTCGTGGATTTGATGGAACGCCTGCGGCAGAGCGTGGAGGCCACAAAGGCAAAGAACGAGCCGCCCGCCTCAAAAGAGAAGAAGCCGAGGAAGCGCAAGGCGGTAAGCGGGGAATAAAAGCCTCCCTTGTCAAAGGGAGGGGGACCGCGCCAGCGGTGGAGGGATTCCAAAGCGTATACGTATCTGTGAATCCTTCCGCGGCGGCTCGCAGGCCCAGTACCCGCAGGCGTGTCCCGCCGGAGGGCGCAGGCTTCGCCTGCCACCTCCCTTTCACAAGGGAGGCAAAGCCGCTCTTGCCCGCATGCGCGAAAGTTTTTGATATCTTTTTTTGTTGTAATCTACAACTCCGGCAGCATCTGCCGCGTGGTATAGACGGGCGCGAACAAGTCGCCCGTTTCCTGTATGCGCCGGGCGATATTGCGGATATGGAACTGCTCGGGCGATACGCCGCTTTCCAGCTCCGGCCAGGTGAGCGGCGTGGAAACGCTGGCGTTCGGCGTGGAGCGCACGCTGTAGGGGGAGGGGAGCGTCTTGCCGCGCGCGTTCTGCACGGCGTCCAGGTACACCCTGTCGCCCCGCTTTTTGATGATGCGCTCGGTGGTGAACAGATCCGGCCTTGTTTTTTCTATGGCTTTGCAGATCACCGTCAGGAAATTGCGCGCCTTTTCAAAGGGCGTAGGCTGTATGGGCACCACCACGTGCACGCCTGTCTTGCCGGAGGTCTTGGGTATGGAAAAAAGGCCGTACGCCTCCAAAGCGGATTTTACCAGCAGCGCGCCCTCCACGGCATGCGCAAACCCCGTGTTGCCGGAGGGATCGATATCGAATATCGCGACGTCCGGCTCGTTAAGCTTCGGCACGCGGGAAAACCACGCGTGCGTTTCCAGGCACGAGCGGTTGACCATATAGATCAGGCTCGGCGCGTCGTTGACCAGGCACCAGTCCACGACCTTCTCTTTGGAAGGGATGCTTACGCCCGCGATCCAGTCCGGCGCGTCGTCCGGCCGCTGCTTCTGGAAAAACGTCTCCCCGCCCACGCCGTGGGGGTAGTGGAGCATGGAAAACGGGCGGTTTTTTAAGTACGGCAGGATGTACGGCGCCATGTTGAGGTAGTATTCGATCACCTCCGCCTTGGTGGCGCTGATGGCGGGGAAATAGACCTTGTCGAGATGGGTGAGCCCAAGCTCCCGGCCTTCTATGGTAAAGAGTTCTTTTACGGCTGCTGGCATATTACACCTCCGGCAGTTTGATGATGGCGGGGGCGCGCATAACGCCCTCTTTCGTATATTCCAAAAACCGCACCCGTATGGGAAGCGCAGGCCTTACCCAAACGGCGTCCTT
Source organism: Feifaniaceae bacterium (assembly GCA_035561315.1). Lineage (GTDB taxonomy): Bacteria > Bacillota > Clostridia > Christensenellales > CAG-138 > JAEYLA01. The sequence continues at coordinate 31 of DATMXR010000130.1, read as the reverse complement.
TTCCGCAAGGGGCGGGTTATCAAAGGGGCAG
>DATMXR010000129.1:0-2546 GCA_035561315.1 Feifaniaceae bacterium | reverse complement strand
TCTTTCATGGAGCAGTACGGCTCGGATGAAAAGGGCAGGAGACAGGCCGAGCAGGCGTATATCGACCTTTTGGAAAACAGCAGCCTCACACCCGAGCGCATGCGGCATATGATGCGGGACGCTTATGTCATCACCATGCTCTACGATCAGCTTCAGCCCGCGGGCAGCGTGACGGAAGAAGACGTCCGCAGCTATTACGACGAGCAATTGAAGGCCCAGCAGGAGGGCGTCGCGTCAAGCCCCGCCTGGTTTGGCGAAAACACGCCGGATATCGTGCTGGCGGCCCCGGAAGGGTATGTGGAAACCGTCCGCATCACGCTGGATTTTACCGGGAAGCAATTGGCGGAGCTCCAGACCGCGGCCGATACCGCGTCCAAGGCGCAGGCGGATTACCGGCAAAACGAGAACGGGCTGTTCTCCGGGATCAAAAAGGATACGTTTGAGCGCGCCAAGGCAAATTATGAGCGCGTGCTGAACGAAGCGTACGCCGAGCTTGACGGACAGCTCGAGGCCATCCGCGCCGAGGCGCTCGATGGGGCCGACTTTATCAAGCTGATGGAGCAGAAGTCGGAAGACACCCACCTGATCAGCTACTTTGTAAGCCGCGACAGCACCCATGTGGAGGAGGCCTACCTCGAAGCGGCGCTTGCGCTTGCGAACGTGGGGGATATTTCCGCCCCCGTGCATCTTCAGAACGGTTCCTGCATCATACTGCTCAAGGATAGGATCGTTCCAGGCGTGCGCAGCTTTGAAGAAGCGCGCGGCGAGATTCAGGAAAAACTCACATCCAACACCCGCTCCAACGCGACTCTGGTGAGCATGCAGACGGAGTTTGGGGAAAAAGCCCAGGAAGCGGGCATCGTGACCCTTTACCCGGAAAAGCTGTAACCAGGGCGTTATAGCGCACAACAGCAAAGGAGAATTGTTTTTCAATGAAGAAGACTGCAAAAATGCTGATCGCCGCCGTATTGGCGCTTCTAATCACCGCATCCATGTTCGGATGCAGCCTGGTGAGCGTCGACAATGAAAAGGACAGGGCGCAGGTCATCGCAAAGGTCGGCGATATGGAAGTCACCAAGGGCGAGTACATGGATCTGTTTGATTACTACCTGTACATATACCAGATGTACGGGCAGGATCCCACCACCACTGCGGACGGGCTGAACTCCTTTCAGGATCTCATTATGGACGCCGTGGTCAGCACCAAGGCGACCGCCTACCAGGCCAAGCTCCAGGGCTATACCAATCTGACCGCGGAGCAGCAGGCCGAAGTGGACGCGGACGTGCAGGCGGATCTGGATTACTTCAAGCAGAGCGCGCAGTCCCAGGCGGAAAGCGAAGTCGCCGAAGACCCCTCTCTCGATGTGGAAAAGCGCAAGACCGAACTGTTCAATGAAATCGTCGAGCAGCAGTACGGCGAAAAACTCACTGAAGAGCAGCTGAAAGCCAGGCTTGCGGAAGAGAAGGCCACCAACGCTTCCATCACCGCCATGCAGGATGCGTTCAACGCCGGCGTTACCGTAACGGATGAGGAGGTGCAGGCCGCGTTTGACGAGCAGCTTGCCGCCGATAAGGAGGAGATTACCGCAGACCCAAGCAGCTACAAGGCCGGACAGGAACAGTTTGAGCGCAGCGGAGGCATGCCGCCGCTGTACGTGCCCGCGGGCTACGTCCGCATCAAGCACATCTCGGTGCTTCCCGAGGAAGAGCTTGGCACGGAATACACCGAGATTCAGACGGCCATGCAGGACCTTGCGGATGAACTCGCCAAGCTGACCCTGGAGGACGAGGCGGCGAACGCCGCCCGCATCGCGGAGATCAAGGCCGAGCACGCCGCCAAAAAAGCGGAGGCCGAAACCATGCGCAACAACCTGTTCGCATCCGTCAAGCAAAAGATCGACGAAGCGTACGCAAAGCTGCAGGGCGGCGCAAGCTTTGACGACGTCATGAAGGAATATACCCAGGACCCGGATTTCACGGTGACCGAGGGCGCCGAAAATCCCTTCTACAAGACGGGCGTGCTCCTAAGCGACGCGTCGCAGGAGTATTCCGAACAGGTGCGCGGGGCGGCGAAAAAGCTCACCGCGGCCGGCAGCTATTCTGAAATCGTCGTCGACGACGAAGGCTACCATATCGTCCAGCTGGTGGGCGAGGAGCCCGCGGGCGAACGCAGGCTTGCGGAGTATCAGGCGCAGCTTAAGGAAAGCGTGCTTACCGCCAAGCAGGAAGAGGAATGGTACACCATGGTCGAAGAATGGGCCAGGGATACCACGATCGTCACCACGTATCCGGACCTCATCCGCGACGTAGGTACGGCCGCTTAAAGGGAAACCCCAAATAGTGCGCCGCTTCGCCCTTTGAAGGGCGGAGCGGCGTTTATGCCGCCGACACAGTCCTGCGGGCTTTGTCGGCGGATTTTCCGCAAATCTGATGCGCATGTCATCAGATTTGATCCAAATGTGGGGGATTGCGATCCCCCACACCCCCAAAGGGGAGGTTTCATATCTTTTGACCGTTTGCCCTCGTATGCCGAGGCGTTTTTATAC
>DATMXR010000128.1:0-5615 GCA_035561315.1 Feifaniaceae bacterium | reverse complement strand
GTTATACGCCATCATACGCAATCTATCGCTATCAACGTTTTTATAATGCAAATAGAGCAGGAGAAGAACCGCCATGCCGAATTTAAACCTACTTGCCTTTGACCTTGGCGCAAGCAACGGACGGGCCATACTGGGCCGTTTTGACGGGAAGCGCATCACGCTTAGCGAACTGCACCGGTTTGAGAATAACTTTATCGATCTCAACGGCGTGCTGTATTGGAACGTGCTGGATTTCCATCAGCAGATGAAGGCGGGCTTTTCCGCGTTTGCCCGGCGCGGGGAAGGCGACCTCCATGCGTTCGGCGTGGATACCTGGGGCGTGGACTACGGCCTGCTGGATAAAAACGGCGCGCTGTTGGGGAACCCCCGCTGCTACCGGCAGGCGCTCGACGCCGATATGGAGGCGGCCTGGCGGGTAGTGCCCAAGGAAACGCTGTTTTCCCGCACCGGCCTTGCCAGCCTGAATTTCAACACCGTATACCAGCTCTACCGCCGCAAGCGCGAGGGAGACGGGGCGCTTGACGCCGCCCATTGCATGCTTTTGATGCCCGACCTTTTGGGATACTTCTTTACCGGCGAGCGCGGCAGCGAATACACCAACGTCACCACCTCCATGCTCTATAACCCCGGGAAAAAGGATTGGGATTACGAAACCATCCGCGCCCTGGGCCTGCCCGAGCGGATATTCACGCATATCGACCGCGCGGGCACCCTGCGCGGCAGACTGCTGCCCGGGGTCGCAAGCGAGCTTTCGCTCAACCGGGCCGCTTTTGCGGCGGTGGGCACGCACGATACGGCGTCGGCCGTGGCGGCCATCCCCGGCGAGGGCGATTTCGCGTTCTGCTCCTCCGGCACATGGTCCCTGTTCGGCGTGGAAACGGACGCGCCCATACTCACGGACGAAATCTACCGCACCAATTTTTCCAACGAAGGCACGGTGCAGGGCGGTTTTCGGCCATTAAAGAACATCATGGGCCTGTGGATCATACAGGAGTGCAGGCGGGATTGGATAAAAGAAGGCAAAAAGCTGAGCTGGGACGATATCGTGGACGCCGCGCGAAAAGCGACCCCCTTCCGTTCCGTCATAGACCCGGATTATCAGGAGTTTTTTGGCTCCGGCTCCATGGTGAAGCGCATACAGGCCTATTGCAAAAAGACAGGCCAGCCTATCCCTGAGACCACCGGCGAGGTCGCCCGCTGCGTGTACGAAAGCCTTGCGCTGAAGTACCGCTGGGCGCTGGGGGTTCTTGAAACGCTCAAGGGCCGGAAGCTTACCGCGCTCAATCTGGTGGGCGGCGGCATCCAGAACAAACTGCTCAATCAGATGACGGCGGATTCCATAGACCGCCCGGTGTTTACCGGCCCCACCGAGGGCGCGTGCATCGGCAACCTGCTGATGCAGGCCGTCGCTTTGGGCGAACTGAACGGCATTGAGGACGTCCGTACAGTCGTACGGGAGTCCGTTGAGGTGGAAATATATACGCCCAGCCACACCGACGCGTGGGAGGAAGCCTACGCGCGGCTACGGAAGCTGATGGAAGCGGGCGCGGACGCGTGAGCGCCATTGTGCTGCCCGAACAGCTCATCATAGAGACGGAGCGCCTTAAAATCCGCCCCCTCCTCGGAGATGATGCGCCGGGTTTTTTCGCTTTGCGGCAGGACGCCGCGGTAACGGCCATGATGGGGTTTTCCCCCTATACGCGGGCGGAAGAGGCGGAACAATATGTTGCGGCCCGCATGCGGATGATGGCCCGGGGGGACTGCCTGTTCTGGGCGGTCACCCGCAAGGAAGGCGGCGCGTTCATCGGCAGCGCCTGCCTTTGGAATTTCCGTTTGGACGAGGGAAGCGCCGAAATCGGCTACGAACTGCTGCCTGCGTTTCAGCACAAAGGCTACGCGGGCGAAACCATACGCGCAGTCTGCCGGTATGCGTTTTCCGAGCTCGGCTTTGCCCGTGTGGACGCGTTTGTGGACCCGGACAACGCGCCGTCGCTCCGGGTGCTTGAGCGCAACGGGTTTTCTTTCTGCGGGCCCGCAAGGCACGCGGAAGGCGCGGAAGAATTGATGCGATACGCGCTCGCTGGTTGAAAACCGGAACCCATCTTTTCTATAAAGCGCCTGCCCCCTCCCGGTCCCGCTCAATTGCGGGATCGTCCATTTGGGGCATGTTCTTTCCAGTAATTTCATAGGATAGAACAATGGAAAGAATGCTTCCGAAGGAAGAAGTGATGGGTTTGTTTGATTATATCGTGCAGCCGGGGGATACGGTTTATTCCATATCCCGCTTGTTTGACATCACGACGGCGGCGCTGCTCGCAGCCAATCCGCAGATCACGGATATAGGCAACCTTGCCGTGGGCCAGACGCTGCGCATTCCCGGCATGCAGGCCGCCCGCCCCATGATCGAGGTAAACGGCTACGCGTACCCGAACGTGAGCGAATCCGTCCTCGAAGATATACTGCCTTATCTGACATATCTGAGCATCATCGGCTTTGAAACAAACCCGGACGGCAGCATTATATACGCCGACGACGGGGCGCTGGTCGGCGCCGCGCTTTTATTCCATGTGGCCCCGCTGATGGTGGTCTCCAACCGCGACACGCTCGGAAATTATTTGGGCGAGCTCGCGCATATGCTTCTTTCCAGCGACGCCCTGCAGCAAGTCTTGATCGGCAACATCATCGCCCATCTGCAGGAAACAAATTATTATGGCGTGAACGTTGATTTTTCGGAGATCTACGCCGAAGATTACGCCCCTTATGCAGGCTTTTTGCAGCTGCTCACCTCGCAGCTGCACCCGCTGGGGTATATCGTGGTCGTGGCCCCAAGGATCAATATCATGCTTGAGCAGGCGGAATTGCTTGAGCGCATCAACCGGCAGTATTTTTTCAACGGCCTGATGGACCGCCTGATCCTCCGCACCACCGTATGGACCTGTACCTACGATGAAAGCCTGGGGCTCTCGCGCATAGACGAGCTCCAGCGGGCGGTGGATTCGGCGGCACGCATGGTTTCGAGCAACAAGATCCTTTTGACGGTCCCCAACTGCTGCTATGACTGGCGGATCACCAACGCCGAAGCGGTGCTCGACCGGTCGCTTTCCCCGGCGCAGGCGGACGAACTGCTGATGGCTTCCCGCGCTAAAGTGCATATCGACCCAAAAACCCAGGCGTCTTATTTTCTTTACTACGCGCAGGACGGCACATTGCACCAGGTCTGGTGCGAAAACGAAACCAACCTGCGCGGGCCGCTCGCGCTGGTAAGCACCTACCGCCTGGGCGGCATCAGCTTCCGCACGATCGACCGCTTTTCCATGGTAAGCTACCGCACCCTGGGGAGCCTCTACGAGGTCCGCAAGGTCGTTTGAAACACCCCGTTCTTCCTGTACCAGCATCCGGCGGCTTTTCCCCGCGTTGCCAGCCCTCCCCATCCTCTATGAAAGAAGGGGTCCGATTTGTTCGACTATACCGTGCAGCCGGGGGATACGATCTATTCCGTCACGCGCCTTTTTGGCATCACCACCGCCCAATTGCTCGCGGCCAACCCCTACCTTCAGGACGGGGCCATCGCCATTGGCCAGACGCTGGGCATTCCGCAGGTTGCGCCCGTGCGCCCCGTCATAGAGGTAAACGGCTACGCGCCGACTACGGTAGACCCCGGAGTGCTCAAAAACGTGCTGCCCTATCTCACCTACCTGAGCATACTGGAGTATGACGTCCGGACGGACGGTACGCTCCCGCCCGCCGATGACGCATGGCTCGTTGAGACGGCCCGCCAGCACGGCGTGGCGCCCCTGATGGTCGTCAACATCAACCCGAACGCCGACCCGGCCAACGGCTTTTCCGGCGAGCTTGCGCCGCCGCTTTCTGACCCGGAGCTTTCGAAAAAGCTGATCGACAGCATCATCGCAACGCTTGAAGAGAAACAGTATTACGGCGTCAATATGAATTTTACGGAGCTGTATCTAGGCGATTATTCCGCCCTTTTGACGTTTCTGCAGGATTTTACCGCGCAATTGCACCCGCTGGGCTATATCATGGTCGCCGCCCCGAGAATCCGGACCCTGATCGAGAATCAGGAGGCCTTCGTCAGGGGGAACGCGGCTGTTCCCCTGAACAGCATGGTGGACCGCCTCATACTCAGCACCGAGTGGGCATGCACCTACGAATACCGCGAGGCGTCGTATATCGACGAGCTGCAGCAGGCGATCGATTTTATGATTCAGTTCGTATCCAGCCCGAAAATACTTTTATCGATACCCGGCTGCTGCTATGACTGGAGGCTCGGGCCGGAATACGCCGAGCTTTACCGCCTGCTTTCCTCGGCGGAAGCGGACGCCCTGGCCCAAAGGACGGGCGGGGTGTTCCGCATCGACCCGCGCTCCCGTACGTCGCACTTTACGTACTTCGGCGACGACGGCATGTTCCATGAGGTATTGTGCCAGATCGACACCAACCTCAGAGCGCCGCTCGATCTTGTGGAGGCCTACAACCTCGGCGGCGTCAGCTTCCGCACCATAGAGGAGTTTTCCACCGCCAGCTACCAGATGGTCACCGCGGAGTTTGAGATCCGGAATACGTCCCTGTAAAAAGGGCCGAAAGGACGATGTGGGCACCGCCCCGCCTATTTGTACAAATCGCGCGGAACATAGCAGGGCGCGATGCCCTCAGCGCGCCGTGCACATGAACGCAGATCACGCGGAACGCCGAGGGCGGCGTCCCCTGCAAAAACGCGCGGGCATTAGAGGGCGAACCCCGCGCGGCGCGGTCACTTCTTATAGCACAGATACCAGGACTCGCACGCCATGCCTTCCACGCCCATCATGCGCTCGAGCATATCGTGGTAATTGCCCGGCGAGGGTACGACGCCGGGGTCCCCGGGCTTCCAGCCCGCGGGGGTGACAAGGCCCGTTTCATCCGTAAACTGCAGGGCCTGCACGGCTCTTAATATTTCGGGTATGCTCCTGCCCGTGGTCATGGGATATGTGAGTATGGCGCGGATCTTCTGCGCGGGATCGATGATGAACGTGGAGCGTACCGTCGCTTCCGTGCTTGCCTCCGGCGCTAGCATGCCGTACAGCCGCGCGACTTCGCCGCGCCGGTCCGCGACGACGGGGAACGGGATGCGCACGCCCGCCATTTGATAGATGCTGTCCACCCACGCGAGATGCGAGGGGTTGCTGTCTATGCTCAGGCCCAAAAGATAGGTGTTGATCGCGCGAAACGCGTCCGCGTGCTCCGCAAACGCCAGAAATTCCGTGGTGCATATGGGCGTAAAATCCCCCGGATGCGAGAAAAATACCAGCCACATCCCCTTGTAACGGGACATATTGACCGGCCCCATTGTGCTGGCGGCCGTAAATTCAGGCGCGGGCATGCCGATGCGCAGGCAGGCTTCTTCCATATTCCATCCCTCCTTCGCCTCATTGTATGCGCGCCCTCCCGGCGTAAGCCCGAAAAATTGCGCCGCGGCATGCCCGGCCGGAACCCGCGCCGCGGCGGTTCGTAAATTTATTTTCGCAGCCTTGCGTAAACCCGCCCGCTTCCCGCATACTAGCTTTATTAATAGTAATCGGGAGCTGCCGCTTGAACGTACAGCCGAAAACCATCATACC
>DATMXR010000127.1:0-5257 GCA_035561315.1 Feifaniaceae bacterium | reverse complement strand
TATTCTGACCGTGGGCCTACTCCGCGGTTGAAACAGCATATACGGCGCCGACAAAAGCAATGGCGTTGCTTTCCTTATTTATAGAGAGCCGGTGGCGGGTGAAAACCGGCAGGGCGCAACGCCTGCTCCACTTTTTGAGCCGTTGGCGAACAAAACGCCAAGGGACATGCCCCTTATCGCATAATCGAGCGGCCGGAGGAAACCCCGGCAATTTGGGTGGCAACGCGGAAAATTTTCGTCCCAATCCATGCGTAATTTGCATTGGATTCGGGGCGCTTTTTATGAAAACGCATATAGGCAAAAAGGAGAAGGACAATGCTTGATATCAAGTTTGTGCGGACGAACCCGGAACTGGTAAGGGAAAACCTCAAAAAGAAATTTCAGAACCACAAGCTCCCGCTGCTTGAGGAGGTGCTGGAACTGGACCGGGAGTACCGGGACGTCAAGGTGCGGTGCGACGGTTTGCGCAACCGGCGCAACGTGCTGAGCAGGCAAGTAGGCGCGCTCATGGCCAAGGGCGAACGGGAGGAAGCCGAACGCGTCAAGGCCGACGTTTCGGCCATCGGGCAGGAGTTGACGGACCTCGGCGTGCGGGAAGGGGAGCTTAGTGAGGCCATACGGGAGCGGATGCTCGTACTTCCCAACATCATCGACCCGAGCGTGCCCATAGGGAAGGACGACAGCGAGAACGTGGAGCTTCAGCGCTTTGGCGGGCCGAACGTGCCGGATTTTGAAATCGCCTACCATATCGATATCATGGAGCGCTTAAACGGCGTGGATCTCGAGAGCGCGCGCAAGGTAAGCGGCAACGGCTTTTATTACTTCAAAGGCGATGTCGCGCGGCTGCATTCCGCCATACTGACCTATGCGCGCGATTTTATGATCGACAAAGGCTTCACCTACTGCATCCCGCCCTTTATGATCCGCGGCAACGTGGTGACGGGCGTGATGAGCTTTTCCGAAATGGAAAACATGATGTACAAGATCGAAGGGGAAGACCTGTACTTGATCGGCACCAGCGAGCATTCCATGATCGGCAGGTTTATCGACACCATGCTGGAGGAAGCGGAGCTTCCGCAGACGCTCACCAGCTACTCCCCCTGCTTCCGCAAGGAGGTCGGCGCGCACGGCATAGAGGAGCGCGGCGTCTACCGCATCCACCAGTTTGAAAAGCAGGAGATGATCGTCATCTGCAAGCCGCAGGACAGCGCCGCGTGGTTCAAAAAGCTGTATCAATATACGGTGGAGTTTTTCCGCACGCTCGATATCCCCGTGCGCACGCTGGAATGCTGTTCCGGAGACCTTGCGGACCTCAAGGTGAAAAGCGTGGATGTTGAGGCGTGGTCCCCGCGGCAGAAAAAATATTTCGAGGTGGGGAGCTGCTCCAACCTTGGGGACGCGCAGGCGCGCCGCTTAGGCATCCGCGTCAAAAACAGGGAGGAAGGCAACTATTTCGCGCATACGCTCAACAACACCGTCGTCGCCCCGCCGCGCATGCTGATCGCGTTTTTGGAAAACAACCTGAACGCGGACGGCACGGTGCGTATTCCGGCCCCGCTGCGGACGTATATGGGCGGGAAGACGGTCATTTCGTAAAGATTGCGCTATGCGAGCGTGACTTTATAGATACATTTCCTGCGGTCGCCCTTTTTGTACATCTCGTTGTGCGGGGGAAGCTCGGTTATGGTTTCGAGTATTCCGCCCACATATTCGCATGTCCTGCGGGAGGCGATGTTGTCCGCGTTGCAGGTGATGTGCAGATACTCCATTTTATGAAGCTTCGCAAGCTCAAAAAGCAGCAGGCATGCTTTGCCCGCGTAATGATGGCCGCGGTACTCCTCAAAAACGGAATAGCCGATGTTGCCGCCGTAATATACGTTTTCCGTGTGGCCGATGCGCAGGTCGCACCGCCCCATGGCCTTGCCGGTCCGCGCCGAGCAGATGTCAAAATAATAGGCGGGAACGTACCCTTTTTCCGGGTTTGCCGGGGCCGTATTGGTCAGGCGCAGTATGATCTCGCCGCTGCGCAGAAATCTGGTGTCAAAAAACATACGCTCTCTCCCAAATGAAAGGGCCCCGTCGGGGGCCTCATTTGCCGCTTATTCGATCACGTTCGCGCCCATGTACGGCACGAGCACCTTGGGGATCTTCACGGCGCCGTCCGGCTGCTGGCAGTTTTCCAGTATCGCCGCCACGGTGCGCCCCACCGCCACGCCGGAGCCGTTGAGCGTATGCACCAGCTCGGGCTTGCTCTTTAAGTCCCTGCGAAAGCGGATGTTGGCGCGGCGGGCCTGGAAATCCTCAAAGTTGGAGCAGGAGCTGATCTCCACATACCGGCCGTAGCTGGGCATCCACACCTCGATGTCGTAGGTCTTGGCGGAGGAAAAGCCGAGGTCGCCGGTAGAAAGCGCCACCACGCGGTAGGGGAGGCCGAGCCGCTGCAGCACAAGCTCCGCGTCCAGCGTCAGCTTTTCCAATTCCTCGTAGGACTCCTCCGGCTTTGTGAATTTCACAAGCTCCACCTTGTTGAACTGGTGCTGGCGGATAAGACCCCGCGTGTCCCGCCCGGCGCTGCCCGCCTCCGCGCGGAAGCACGCGCTGTACGCGCAGTACTTGATGGGAAGCTCCGCGGCGTCGAGTATGCTGTCCCGGAACATGTTCGTTACGGGCACTTCGGCGGTGGGGATCAGGAAATATTCCGTGCCCGCCACCTTGAACGCGTCCTCCTCGAATTTCGGGAGCTGGCCCGTGCCCGTCATGCTGGCGCGGTTGACCATGAACGGCGGGAATATTTCGGTATACCCGCTTTCGCAGGTGTGCGTGTCCAGGTAAAAATTGACGACCGCGCGCTCCAGCCGCGCGCCGAGTCCCTTATAAAACGTAAAGCGCGCGCCGGTCACTTTCCCCGCGGTGGCCGGGTCCAGTATCTTCAACTGCTCGCCCAGTTCCCAATGCGGCTTCGGCTCGAACGCAAATTTCGGGGGTTCGCCGTACTTGCGCACCTCCACGTTTTCGCTGTCGTCCGCGCCCACCGGCACGCTGTCGTGCGGGATGTTGGGGATGGAATATAAAAACGCCTCCATCTTTTCATCCAGTGCGGAAAGCGCGGCGTCAAGCTCCTTGATGCGCGCGGCTGCCGCTTTCATTTCTTCCATCAGCGCGTCCGTACTTTCCCCCGCGCGCTTCAACTGCGGGATTTGGGCGCTCACGGCGTTCCGGCGGGCCTTTAGGGCTTCCGCCTCCACCATCAGCTTCCGCCTCGCGGCGTCCGTCTCCAAAAAGGCGGATACGTCCGCGCCCTTATTCCGCCGGTTCTTCATGGCGGCCAAAAGCGCCTCGGGGTTTTCACGGATCCGTTTGATATCCAGCATGGAAGGGGTTCCTCCTTTATGCTAAGCAGATTGTGGGGTACGTTACTTTTCTTTCATGGGAAAGAAAAGTAACAAAAGAAAGCGGAAGCATATTCCGCGTTGCTTTCTTTATCTTAGAGAAAAGAAAATTACGTTCCTATTACATTCGCTCGGGCGCTGCGAGCCCCACCAGGAACAGGCCGGTGGAGATCACGCTCTTTGCGGCGGCGGTCAAAGCGAGGCGCGCTTTTTCCACCTGCTCCTCCTCGCCGATGATGCGCTGCTCGTAATAGAACTTGTTGTACGCCTGGCACACGGCGACGACGGCGCGGGAAACGAGGTACGGCTCGTACTTCTGCGCGGCCTCGCGCACGGCGCGCGGGAAATCCCCCATGGCGCGGATGACGCGCATGGCGTCCTCGTCGGAAAGCAGGCGATAATCGAGGTCCTCGGGGATATCGGAAACATTCGCCTTGCGCAGCACCGCGCAGCAGCGCGCGTGGGTGTACTGCACATAGGGGCCGGTCTCGCCTTCAAAGTTGAGCGCCTTGTCCCAGCTGAACACCACGTCCTTGATGCGGCTGTTGTAGAGCGCGTTCCAGACCACGGCGCCCACGCCCACCTGGCGGGCGACGGCGGGCTTATCCTGTAAATTCGGGCTTTTTTCGGTGATGATCTCCAGAGTCTTTTCAATGGCGGCGTTCAGTACGTCCTCCAAAAAGAGCACCTTGCCCTTTCGGGTGGAAAGCGTGCCGTCCACCAGGCTGACCATGCCGAAGGAAACGTGCACGAGGTCCTTCGCCCAGGGGTAGCCCATCAGCTCCACCACCTTGAACCATTGCCGGAAATGCAGGTCCTGCTGGTAGGCCACCACGTACAGGCATTTTGCGAAATCGTAGGTGTCTTTGCGGTAGAGCGCCGCGGCGATGTCGCGGGTGGCGTACAATGTCGCCCCGTCGGACCTCAATACGAGGCAGGGAGGCATGCCGTAATCCGAAAGGTCCACAAGGTATGCGCCCTGGTCGAGCTTCAAAAGACTTTTTTCCTCCAGCTCCTCTATGACGCGGCTCATTTTATCGTTGTAAAAGCTTTCGCCCGCGTAGCTGTCGAACGCGATGCCCAATAGATCGTATACCCGGCCCACTTCCTTGAGCGTGAGCGCCTTGAACCACTCGAAGAGGGAAAGCGCTTCCTCGTCGCTGTCCTCGATGCGCTTGAACCAGGCGCGCGCTTCGTCGTTGAGCCGCTCGTCCTTTTCCGCCTCGTCGTGGAATTTCACATACAGGTCAAGAAGCGCGCGTATGGAGTCCCGCTCCACCTGCGCGCGGTTGCCCCAGCGTTTGTAGGCGACGATCAGCTTGCCGAACTGCGTGCCCCAATCGCCCAGGTGGTTGATGCCCACGCAGTTGTAGCCCAGGTGCTGGTAGATGCGGTAGAGCGAGTGGCCGATCACGGTGGAGCTCAAATGGCCGATATGGAACGGCTTTGCGATATTAATGGACGAATAGTCGATACAGATGTTGCGCCCCGCGCCCTCCGTGCTGCCGCCGTAATTCTCATGCTGCCCGCGCACGGCGCTTAATACCGCCTCCGCATAGGCCTCGGGCTTGATAAAGAAATTGATATACCCGCCCACGGCCTCCGTGCGCGCCACAAAGGGGGGAAGCGCAAGTTTTAAAGAAAGCTCGGAGGCGATGGCCGGCGGCGCTTTGCGCAGGGCCTTGGAAAGCCTGAAACACGGGAAGGCGAAATCCCCCATGCTGCTGTCGGGGGGGATCTCGATCATGCTCTCCAGCTGCTCCGCATCCATGCCGCTGCAGGCGGCCAACGCTGCCGCAAGCTTTTGGGGAAACTCCATTTTGGATGACCTCACTCTAAAAAATCGTTCCTATAGTATAGCAGATGAT
>DATMXR010000126.1:0-4819 GCA_035561315.1 Feifaniaceae bacterium | reverse complement strand
TTGTCAAAAGCATTTAGTGCGTATTCGAGAGCTTGACGACTTGTCCCCTGTAAATCTATACCAAAGATTGATTCCATTGTCTTGCCGGATGCTTTCCACGAGGAAATTTGTGGTTCAAGCTTATAAAATGGTATAGCATGTGCAAAAGCAACAACAAATTGGCAATGGGAGTACGCTGGGTTTGAAAAACAATCCTCCAGCCATTGAAGAATTCTGAATTTTCCAGATGGTTGATTTGCAGGATTCAGTATTGTGACTTCCATTTGTATCATTTACCTCCAATGTATAAGTATTTAAATCCGTTCACTCAATAGTGAATAATTCGGTAGGCGTGCATTCTAAAAGTCGACATAAAATTTCCAGATACGCTTGAAACAATTACTTGTGCGATTATGTAATTATATACCATATCAGCACTAATTGAAAGAAAAGACAGTTATGGAAGCCATTAAAATATTATTAGTCTCTGCATTTTCCGCGCATACTACATAAGAGTTTACAGCGAAAAGGAGGTGATGCCCTGTGACAAATTCAACTCGAATACCCAATAGATTGATAAGCGAGAAATCGCCTTATCTGCTCCAACACGCCCACAATCCTGTGGACTGGTGGCCGTGGTGCAATGAAGCCTTTGCGGAAGCAAAAGCCCAAGATAAGCCGATTTTCCTATCTATTGGGTATAGCTGAATTAGGTTACTTTAATGTACCTGTCATTGGTGCCATGTGATGGAGCGTGAATCCTTTGAGGACGAGGAGATCGCGGCATTATTAAATCAGGGGTTTGTCTCCGTCAAGGTGGACCGCGAGGAGCGGCCGGATATCGACGGCATCTATATGGCGGTCTGCGAGGCGTACACCGGGCAGGGCGGCTGGCCGCTGACCATCATCATGACTCCGGAGGCCAAGCCGTTTTTCGCCGCGACCTACCTGCCGAAAAAAGGCCGGGGCGGTCTCGCGGGAATGGCGGAGCTGCTGCCCGCCATCGCCGCGCTATGGAAAAACGAGCGCGTCCAGGCCGAGGCGCAGGGAGAGGAAACCGCGCGGTATTTGCAAAACCAGGCGAAAAAGGCGCTGCCCCCGTGCGCGCCGGGGGGGGGCATGCTGCATCAGGCGGCCTCGTCCGTTTCCCGGTATTACGACGCGCAGTACGGCGGCTTTTCACAGGCGCCCAAATTCCCCATGCCGCATATCCTGCTGTATTTGTTGCGCTATGCGCGTGAAACGGGAAAGGACGCGCAAAAAGAGCAGGCCGTTGAAACCCTGAAGCATATGTACCGCGGCGGGCTGTTCGACCATATCGGCGGCGGGTTTGCCCGCTATTCCACGGACCGGCGCTGGCTCGTGCCGCATTTTGAGAAGATGCTCTACGACAACGCGCTGCTTGCGATGGCGTACCTGGAAGGATACCGCCAGACGAATCTGCCCGCGCTCCGGTTCGCGGCGGAGGAGACGCTACAATATGTGCTGCGCGAGCTGACCGACGCGGAAGGCGGCTTCTACTGCGGGCAGGACGCGGACAGCGAGGGCGAGGAGGGTAAATTCTATCTCTTTACGCCGGAGGAACTGCAAAGCGCGCTGCACGAAGACGCGGACGCGTTCTGTGCATTCTACGGCATTGCGGAGCACGGCAATTTTGAAGGAAGATCCATCCCCAACCTGTTGCACCGCAAGGATACGCCCGTACCGGACGATACGATGCTTGCGCTCAAAAACAAAGTTTTTTCCCTGCGCAAAGGCCGCGTTCCTCCCGCCACGGACGACAAGCAGCTGACCGCCTGGAACGCGCTGATGATCTGCGCGTTTACGCGGGCCTACCTGGTATTGGGGGACGAAGCCTATTTAAACGCCGCAGAGAACGCGCAAAGAAGCATAGAAAAGCGGCTGACTACGCCAGATGGGGATTTGTTCGTCCGCTACCGGGACGGGCGCGCCGACCATACGGGCCTGCTTGCCGATTACGCGTTTTACGGGCTCGCTTTGACGGAACTCTACGCCGCGAATTTCGACGCTGCGCTGCTTGCGCGCGCGGACTTTCTTGCAAGGCGCATGCTTTATCTGTTTGGCGACGACGCGGGCGGGTTGTTCGCCTACTCCAAAGACGGGGAAAAACTACTAAGCCGCCCCAAGGAGGCGTACGATGGCGCTCTGCCTTCGGGCAACTCGGCGGCGGGGCTTTTGCTTTTCCGCCTGTGGCGGCTCACCGGCGAGCCCAAATGGCGTGACGAAGCCGATAAACAGCTCGGCTTCCTCGCCGCCCACGCCGCGCGCGCCCCCATAGGCCACTGCTTTGCGCTCCTCGCCATCGCGGAGGCGGTCTACCCGGAAAGCACGCTGCTGTGCGTAAGCCAGGAGGAACGGGATTGGGCGGAGGCCGCCCGGCTTGCCGGTGAGGCAAGACAATCCGTCCTTGTTCTGGTGAAGACCCCGTCCAACGCGCCCGCTCTCGAAGCGGTCGCGCCATTTACGCGCGATTACCCGTACCCGGACGGCGGCGCGGCCTATTACCTGTGCGAAGGCTTTGCCTGCAAAGCGCCGGCGTATGACCTGGAGGCTTTGGAGAAATTGCTGCAAAAGGCAGGGTCGCGCTTGAACTAATTAAGCCTCCCTCATCAGAGAGAGCCGGATAAAGTTTCCCGCTACGTCAGCAAAAAACACGGGGGCATCACACTTTTTGCTGCGACGCCCCCAAGAATCCCCAAATTCCTTTTTACTCGCTCAGATCTAACGACATATACACAAGCCCGGGCTTGGGCGGGCCATACAGGGATATGGTTTCCGCGAACCCCAGCTTGTGAAAGAGCGCGATGGAATCCTGCAGCATATCCAGCGTGTCCAGCAGCATCTGCTTGTAGCCGATCCCCTTCGCCTCCTGTATGGCATGCTCCGCCAGCCGCCGCCCCACATGCATGCCGCGGAACGCGGGCCTGACGTACAGGCGCTTAAGCTCGCAGCGCCCTTTGGTCAAAGGCCTGACCGCCACGCAGCCTATGGCTTCCCCTTCCCACCGCGCCACAAGCAGCCGCCCCCGCGGGGGCGCGTACTCGCCCGGCAGGGAATTCAGTTCCTCATCGAACGTTTCAAAATAGATCATGATATCGAGCATATGCGCGTACTCTTCGAACAGCGCGCGCGCGTCGTCCAGCGCGCCAAACGCGGGCTCAATGGAAGGCTGGATCTGCTTCAGGTCCGGCTGAAAATTTTCGCGCACCAGGGCATAGGTATGCAGATCCTGAATGCCGCCGTTTTTATAGACGGCGCAGCGCTTTACGCCTTCAAACGCATACCCCGCGCGCTCCAGCACGCGGCAGGAGGCCTTGTTGTCCGAAAACACCTCGGCCTGTATGCGCACGATATCGAATTTGGAAAACGCAAGCTCGCTTATTTCCCTGACCGCGCGCGTCATGATGCCCAGGCCCCAATACGGCTCGCCCAGCCAGTAGCCGATCTCTGCGGATTTTTCGTATACGTCCTCGCCCGGTATGACGCTGACGCTGCCGGCCGCGCGGCCGTCCACCTCTACGGCGCGGTCAAGCCGCTTTCCCTCCCCCGCCTCGATGCAGCGGGAAAGATAGGTTTTTGCATCCTCCAGCCCGTAGGGGCTGGGAAACGCGTTCAATAAATTCTTTGCGATCCCGGGGTTGTCGGCAAGTTCCGCCACGCGCTCCGCGTCCTCCATGCGCCAGAGGCGCAGCGTGTATGCGGTGTTGAGAGGGTAGCGCATGGGCGTATAGCGGACGCCGCCCCGTTCCTCCTCCGGCCCCGCAGCCGCAAACCCGAGACGTTCGTAAACCGGTACGGCGCAGGGAGAGGAATTGACGGTGATATAGTCCGCCTCCGCAGCCACGGCGTCCTGCCGCACGGACTGGAGCAGCGAGCGGGCGACGCCCTTCCTTTGATATTCCGGCGCGACAAAGAGCAGGCAGATATGCGTGCACTCCCGCGTGGCGACGACGCCCGCAAGCGTATTGCGCATAAAGCAGCCGAACATCTGCACCTGCGATTCGCTTTCCTGGGAGGGCGTCCCGATTGCGCTGAGAAACGCATCGACGCGCTCCGCGGCTTCGCGCGTATATTCCGGTACGGCATACGCGCCGAACACGCGCCCGGCGAGCGCCCTGGCGGCTTCATATTCGTTCTCCCTGAGCAAGCGGATCATAGTTCCCTCCTTGCGCTTTGATTGCGCCCGTCTGCCTTTTGCGGCGTCCGCGCCGCCGGAGGCAGGACGGGCCGCTTCAGCCTTTGAGCGCGTCAAACAGGCGAAGAAACGCCTCCTCCGCCTCCCGGTGCGGAATCTCCCCTGCGGGCAGCGCAATCAAAAGCGGGGGCGCCTTGTCCCACACCTCGCTGCCGTGGTACATTAAAAATTCATGGTAGAGGAGCCGGTCGTCGATGCGCCTGACTTCCCGCTGCTCCAGTTCGGTGGGCGGATCGACCCCAAGCGCCCGGTATATGGTCCGCTGGAGCAGTTCCTCCGCCTGGCCGAACAGCGGGAAATACCGCTTGACCGGACGCGTGACGTCCCCCAGGTACGCTTCCGCCGCGTCGTGCATCAGGCAGTGAAGCTGCGTCTGCCTGCTCAACCCGCAGGCCGCCGCCTCCAGCGCGCAATGAACGGAATGCTGCGCCACGGAATAAAAGGCTTTGAAATGCCCGTTCGCCCTGCAGATGAGCGAGAGCGCGTGCGCGATATCGCCGATGCGGATATCCGCTTCCCCGGCCTGAAGCGGATCGAACCTTATGTTTTGATATGTGGTGATACAATGTTTTGCATCCATAAAACTCCCGTTCCAAAAAACGTCCCGTTCCGACAGGGTACGCA
>DATMXR010000125.1:0-4678 GCA_035561315.1 Feifaniaceae bacterium | reverse complement strand
CTATAATACAAGGAGGGCGGCCGATGTTTCGGATATTAGTGGTGGAGGACAATAAAAACCTCAGAACGCTCATGTCGGCGCGCCTGAAGCAAGCGGGGTATCAGGCTTTTCAGGCAGAGGACGGGGAAAAGGCGCTGGAGGTTCTTGATACCGAGCAAATTGATCTTATCATCAGCGATATTATGATGCCCGGCATTGACGGCTACCAATTGACAGAAATGCTTCGGCAGGCGAATTATGATATGCCGATTCTGATGGTTACCGCAAAGGAGAGCTTTGAGGACAAAGAGAAAGGCTTCCGCGCCGGAACAGACGACTACATGGTAAAGCCCATCAACATGAACGAAATGATCCTGCGTGTGGAGGCGCTGCTGCGGCGGGCGAAGATTGCCAGCGATCATAAAATACAAATCGGGGATGTCGTGCTGGATTACGACACCCTGACGGTTGCCGCGCCGGATATGACCTATGAGCTGCCGAAGAAGGAGTTTTATCTCCTGTTCAAGCTGCTAAGCTATCCGAAGAAAATCTTCACCCGCCAGCAGCTTATGGATGAAATCTGGGGCATGGATTCCGACGCCAACGATCGCACGGTGGACAGCCACATCAAGAAGCTCCGTAAGAAATTTGAAGGCCGGCAGGAATTCCAAATCGTCACCATCCGCGGCTTGGGGTATAAAGCGGAGAGAATGTTATGATGAAGAGAATATCCCGTTCAATCCGGGCGAAATCCACGCTTGTCGCTCTGATTATCCTGTGCTTTTCCTGCGTCGCCTCGTTGGGGCTGGCCGCCGGATATTATATGCTGTTCTTGAACGATGGCCGCGAGCTGACACAGGGCACGGTGGCCGGTTTGCTGGCGGGCGTCGTTGTGTCCTGTGCGGTGATCGGATTTATTCTTCTCTATTTTGCGGCAAGATTTATCTCCGATCCCCTCGTTCATATGAGCAACGCAACCAAGGAGATCGCGAAGGGTAATTTTGACGTGGTCATCCATCATAAAAGCGAGGATGAGCTGGGAACGCTGGCAGAGAACTTCACCCTGATGGCCGCTGAACTCAAAACCATGGAGTACCTGAGAAAGGATTTTATGAGCAACGTCTCCCACGAATTCAAGACCCCTCTGGCTTCGATTCAGGGCTTTGTAGAGATGCTGCAGAATAAAAACCTCTCGGACGAGGAATTTGACCAATATACAAACATTCTTATCGAAGAAACAAGCCGGTTGAACCGCTTATGCTCCAACATGCTGAAAATGTCGCGGCTGGACAACCAGATCATCTATAATAAAACGGTATCGTTTGCCCTGGATGAGCAGATACGCAAGGTTATTCTCCTGCTGGAAGAGCAGTGGAGCAATAAAAAATTGGATTTGGATATTTGCCTGGAGCCGATGGCCTATTGGGGCGACCCGGAGCTGCTGCAGCAATTATGGATGAACCTGATTGAGAATGCGATCAAATTCTCCGATGAATACGGAAGCGTCAGGATTTCGTCAAATGAAACTTCCTCGGAGATTGTGGTTAAAATAGCGGATGAGGGGCCCGGTATCGCCGAAGAAAATATCGGCCGTATTTTTGAGAAGTTCTATCAGGCCGATGCATCCCATGCCCAGATGGGAAACGGCCTGGGGCTTGCGATTGCAAAGCGGATCGCGGACCTTTGCGGCGGGACGATTCGGTGCGAAAGCAAGCTGGGCGACGGGGCCGTTTTTACTGTAGCCTTGCCTAAATAAGAGCGTCCTCATTTGAAAAGACCGGAGGGCTGTGAATTGGAAACAGAATTGAATGCCTCTTATTTGAAAACGCTTCAGCAGCAGGAAATCGATGGAGCGGCTTTGTACCAGGAGATTGCCCGGCTTACAAAAAGCGAAAGCGAGCGGGAAACGCTGCTGGACATCTCCAAAGAAGAGCTTAAGCATGCCGCCGTATTTGAAAAATATACGGGCTGTAAACTGAACCCCCGCCGTTTCCGGCTGTTTTGCTATACATTGGCCGCCCGTATTCTCGGATACACGTTTGTGATAAAATTGCTGGAACGCGGCGAGGATTTGGGAATCAAGGTCTACGAAGACGAAATTAACCGGATTCCTGAATTAAAGCAAATCCTTGATGAAGAAGAAAACCATGAGCAAAAGCTCCTCGATATGCTGGACGAGGAACGCCTGCACTACGTGGGCGATATGGTATTGGGCATGAACGACGCGCTGGTGGAGCTTACCGGAGCCTTGGCGGGATATACGCTTGCGATGCAGAACACGCACGTCATCGCTATGGCGGGATTGATTACGGGGGTTTCCGCGACGCTTTCCATGGCGGCTTCCGGGTATCTTGCATCCCGTGAGGCCGGGCAAAAGGACGCGGTCAGGTCGGCGGCCTATACAGGGCTTGCCTATCTGGTGACCGTCGCGCTGCTGATCCTTCCTTATCTGATCTTGCCGCCAAACGAATATCTTTGGGCGTTGGGCGTAACTCTGCTGATTGCCGTTGCGATCATTGCCTGCTTTAATTTTTATATTTCCGTCGCCAAAGACAGGCCGTTCAGGCGCAATTTCTTCGTAATGGCCGGCATCAGCATGGGTGTGGCGGCAATCTCCTTTGCGGTTGGGTTGGTTGTAAAAAACGTCTTGGGGATTGATTTGTAAATGCCCTCAAAACGGCGGCGGACATCCCAAGGGTTACCCGCCCCCGCGAACCCAGTTTACACGAAAAACGAGCCTTGACACCGTGCCCCGGCTCGTTTTTCGTCTTTTCGCTATGCTTATTGCAACGGCCTTGATCTTAATTGCTCACGCTTACAGGTTAAATTGCCCTTCCTAATTCGGCTCCTGCCCAAATGGCATCAATCGCTTTGCCCTGCGCTTTTGCGTCGCCGATTACATGATAGGGGATTCCCGCTTCATCAAGGATATCCGTCACGGCATGATAGGGCTTAGCGCCCGTAGCCATCACTACCGTATCTATGCCTTTGATTTCCTTTTTCTCCCCGTTCTGCTCGATAACCAGGCTGTTATCCCTGATTTCTGTGCAGGTCGCGCCGGTGTAGACCGCGATGGAATGATCTTTGATATATTGGAAAGCAAAAGGCTTGCGCAGCATTCCCAGCTCCTTGGCAACCTCGTCCAGCATCTCCACGATCGTCACTTTCTTGCCCTGTTCCGTCAGATACTCGGAAATCTCTATCCCTACAAGCCCGCCGCCTATGACGGCGACCGAATCCCCCGTTGTCTTTTTGCCTTTCAGCACGTCGAGCGCCGTCACCACGTTTGCTTTGTCATGCCCGGGGATGTTCGGAATAAAAGGAACCGAGCCTGTTGCCACAACCACTTCGTCCGGCCCGATTTCGCCCAACAGCGCCTTTGTGACTTCTGTCTCCAGCCTGATGTCCACGCCCGCTCTTTTAGCGGTACGCCCCATCTGCAGAGCGGCGTCCGACATTTCCTTTTTCCCGGGCGCTATTCCCGCGAGGAAGAACTGGCCTCCAAGGCTGCCGCTCTTTTCGCACAAGATGACCTCGTGCCCTCTTCTGCTTAGCGTCGTGGCCGTCTCCAGACCTGCGGCGCCGCCTCCGATCACAAGGATCTTTTTCTTCTTTTCCGCGGGCCTTAATGCATATTCGCATTCCCGGCCGGTGGACGGATTGCGCATGCAGCTCACCGTTTCGCCCAGCATCAAAAGCCGGTCAACGCAGCCCTGATTGCAGCCGATGCATTTCACGATGGAATCCAGTTCGCCCCGCTGCGCCTTGTTGCACAGCTCAGGATCCGCGATCTGGCCTCTCCCCATCGCGATAAAGTCGGCGTTGCCGTCCTCCAATATCTGATTTGCAAACGCCGGGTCATTGATCCGGTCGACCGCAATGACAGGGATGCGCACCACGCGCTTGACCGCGGCGGCACCGGGTATGTTAAAACCTACGGGCAGATCAATAGGGGGCACCGTATAATGCAGCGTCTCATATACACCCACGGATACATGGATGGCGTCCACCCCCGCCTTTTCCACCATCTTCGCGATTTCCTTGGTATCCTCGAAGGTCAGCCCGTCTTTTACTCTTTCTTCGCTGCTTAACCGATAGATAACGGGGAAGTCTTTTCCAACTTTTTTACGAACATCCGCGATGATCTCCAAAGCAAACCTGGATCTGTTTTCAAGGGAGCCGCCATATTTGTCGGTCCGATGATTGGAGTAAGCGCTCATAAACTGGGCGATGAGGTAACCGTGCGCTCCGTGCAGTTCAATGGCGTCATAACCGGCTTTCTTTGCCCGCAGCGCGCCGTCCCCGTAAGCCTCAACCAGCTCTTTGATCTCATCTTGCGTCAGTTCTTTTGGCATCTCCTGACAACGCGGACATGGAATTGGGGAAGCCGAAACAATGGGCAACCCCGTGACAGAACTGTTGGTCTGCCTGCCCCCATGCCAGAGCTGGATACACGCCTTTCCTCCGGCCGCATGGATGGCGTCGGCAAGGGCTTTGAGCCCCGGGATGAATTTATCGTCGTAGATTCCAAGGTTTCTTTCTCCTCTGGAGGTGGGATGGACGGCGGCGATTTCTACTATGTTCAAACCGCAGCCGCCCTTTGCCCTGGCGGAATGGTAGTCGATCAGGCTCTGGGAAACCATTTCATCCTTTGGGAAATTTGTTCCCATCGGAGGAAAAATGACTCTGTTCTTTAAGT
>DATMXR010000124.1:0-24296 GCA_035561315.1 Feifaniaceae bacterium | reverse complement strand
GGGTTGATTGGCCTTTATTGGTATTTGCGCACGCCATCCAGTTGATCCGGCGCCTTGGGAAGCGGCAGGATGCGGAACTCCTCCACATGCATGGCGGATACCGCCTTCACATAGATGTTGCGCCCCGCCGCGGCGGGCAGCAACGGCGCCTGGGCGCTGGAATTGTCCTCGATGAGCGCGGCGACGTCCGGATGCACCTCCACCAGGTAATTGGCCATGGACTCGCTGCGGATGGCGTTTAAAAGCGCCTTTCTCACCTTTAGCACCACCGTTTCGGGGGAAAGCACCCTGCCGTCCCCGTGGCAGTACGGGCAGGGCATCTGCAGCGTATTGCTCAGGTTGTGGCGCATTTTCTTGCGCGTCATTTCCACAAGCCCAAGCTGGGTGATGCCCAGCACGTTGGACTTTGTCCTGTCCTTTTTCAGCTCCGCTTTCAGGGTGTCGAGCACCCGCTCCTTGTCCGCGATATCCTCCATATCGATAAAATCGACGATGATGATGCCGCTGATGTCCCGGAGCTTGAGCTGCCGCGCGATCTCCTTCGCGGCTTCGCAGTTTGCCTGGGTGATGGTCTCCTGCAGATTGTCCGTGCCCACAAACCGGCCAGTGTTGACGTCTATGCTTGTGAGC
Organism: Feifaniaceae bacterium; assembly: GCA_035561315.1. Classification (GTDB taxonomy): domain Bacteria; phylum Bacillota; class Clostridia; order Christensenellales; family CAG-138; genus JAEYLA01. The sequence continues at coordinate 23,666 of DATMXR010000124.1, read as the reverse complement.
GCCTCGGTTTGATCGATTACGATATAGCCGCCGTTCGCAAGCCATACCTTGCGGGCGAGCGCCTTTTCGATCTTATGCTCCAGATCGTAGCGGTCAAACAGCTCCTCCTCGCCCTGGTAGAGCACCACGCGGTCCTTCAGCTGCGGGGATATGATGTTGGCGACGATCTGCACGCGCTCGTAAAACTCCGGATCGTTGATGGTCAGGCGCTCGATATTGGGCGTAAACAGATCGCGTATGGTGCGGAACACGAGCGGCTCCTCCGCATGCAACAGGCGCGGGGCCGAAACCAACTGGTTCTTTTTGAGGATACGCCCCCAAAGGCGCTCCAGAAAATGGATGTCCGCCTGAAATTCGGAGGTGTTCTTCCCCACCGCCGCCGTGCGGACGATCACGCCCATTTCCGGCGGCTTGATCTGATCCAGTATGCTCCGTAAGCGCGTGCGCTCGGCTTCGTCCCCGATGCGGCGGGAAACCCCCACATAGTTGACGGTGGGCATTAAGACCAGCGTCCTTCCCGGCAGCGTGATGTGCGTGGTCACCCGCGCGCCCTTGGTGCCCACAGGCTCTTTTAATACCTGCACCATGATCTCCTGCCCGGGCTTCACGATATCCTGTATGTTGACGGGCGGCAGGCGCATTTCCTGCCCGTTGTCCCCGAACTGGAAATCCGACCGGTCGATCTGGATGTCCCCGGCGTACAGAAACGCGTTGCGCTCCAGCCCGATGTCCACGAACGCGGCCTGCATGCCCGGCAGCACGTTTTGCACTTTGCCGTTGTAGATGTTGCCGACAAGGCGCTCATGACCGCGGCGCTCGATAAATATTTCGCCGGGCTGCCCGTTTTCAAGCAGCACGACCCGTGTCTGATAAGGGTTGATGTCCACTACGATTTCCGTGCCCATGCTCACACCTCGATCTGATTAAAATATACGGCCTCCCGATGGACGCGCCAGCGCGCCTGCACACCGCAGGCCTGCGTGAACGCCTGCAGCAGCAGCTCCATCTGCAAACCGCCGTCTGCGTTTAATACGCCCGCAACGGACAATGCGGCGCATTCCGCCCGCTCCGTATCGGGGCCGGTCAATATAAGCGAAAGAAGCTGCGGGCGGATATCCACCTGCTTCATGCCGCCCTTGGTGCGCTTCGTGACGACAATGGGGCCCGAAAGGAAAGCCTCGACGCCGCTTGCAAGCTTTTCCCGGTCCTCCGGCGTTTGCAGAAACAGCGTCACCCCGTAGTCTGCCCGCTGCAATAAGGCCGTAAGCGTCGGCAGCCTTTCATCGATCTCAAGCGCGCGAAGTATCCGCAGGCCCTCGGGCAGCGCCGCGTTCATGCGCAAAACGAACGCCTCGGGCGCAACGGGAGACAGAAGCTGCACATCCAGCCATTCCGCGTCGCTCGTATAACCCAAAGCCAGCGCCGAAGCGAACGCCATGACCGGATGGGGGTTGAACCCCTGCGAGAATTTCAGCGGCAGCCCGGCCCTTCGCATGGCGCGCTGCAGCAGGCGCATGACATCCAGGTGGGAGATGAAGCGCACGGGCTCCCCTTTATGAAAGTTTGCAATAATCCGCATATCGTTTCCCAAAGCAGCCGTTGCAGCCCTGCCTGCAATCCTTGGTGCGGGCCGCTTTTTTCGCTTGCTCGTATTCTTCTTTCAGGTAGCTTGTTTCCACAAGCAGGTCCATATGCTGCCAGGGCAGCGGTTCGTCGAGCGGACGCTCCCGGTTGGCGTAGTACGCGGGGGAAAGCCCGCAGGCTTCAAACGCCTCCTGCCAGGCCGGCGGCTTAAAATGCTCCGCCCAGGAATCGAACCGGCAGCCTCTTTGATACGCTTCCTCCAGCACATAGCCTAGCCGCCTGTCTCCCCGGGAGAACACTCCCTCGAGCGCGCTGATGGTAGAATCGTGGTAGTTGAATTCCGCGCCGCGGATGCCCTTCATGGCGCTCTTTAAAAGCGCCTGCTTGCGCCTTAATTCTTCCATGGTATCCTGCGCCGCCCACTGGAACGGCGTAAAGGGCTTGGGCACGAAGGAGGACGCGCTCACCGTCAGCCGCAGCCCCTTGCCGCGCTTTTCCTTGGGCAGCTCGTAAAACGCGGCGCTGACCTTTCGCGCAAGGTCGGCAATACCTAAAATATCCTCGTCCGTTTCGGTCGGCAGCCCGATCATAAAATAGAGCTTGATGCCTGTCCATCCCGCGCCGAACGCGTCGCGCACGGCGCGCAGGAGATCGGCTTCCGTAACGCCCTTGTTGATGACGTCCCGCATGCGCTGGGTCCCGGCCTCGGGCGCGAATGTCAGGCCGCCCTTTCGGACCTCCTGCATGCGCTCGAGGTCCTCTTTGATAAACGTATCGATGCGCAGCGAGGGCAGCGAGACCGAGACGCGCTGGGCCTGCATCGTATCCAAAAGCTCCGGCACCAACTGGTGGATGCAGGAATAATCGCTCGAACTTAAAGAAAACAGTGAGATTTCATCGTAGCCCGTGCTTTCAATAAGCTCATGCGCCATCTCCAACAGGTGTTCCTTGCCGCGTTCCCGTACGGGGCGGTAAATATAGCCCGCCTGGCAGAACCTGCACCCGCGCGTGCAGCCCCGGAAAAGCTCGAGCGCCACGCGGTCGTGCACGATGCCAAGGTTGGGCACAATGGGCTTCCCCACATACGGAACGGCGTCCAGGTCCTTAACCACGCGGCGGGTCACGGTATCCGGCGCCGCCGGTTCCGTCTTCACGAGTGCTATAAAGGCTTCGCCCTCATAGCGCGGCTCATAGAACGACGGAACATAGACCCCGGGTATCTGTGCAAGTTTTTTTAAGATTTCGCGCTTATTCTCCCCGTGCTCTTTTGCAATGCGGTAGGCGTCCACGACCTCCAAAAACAGCTCTTCCCCGTCCCCCAGCAGCGCCAGGTCCATAAAATCCGCCAAAGGCTCGGAATTACACGCGCAGGGACCGCCGCAGAGTATGAGAGGATATTCCTCCCCCCTCTCCGCCGCGCGGAAGGGAATGCCGGATAATTCCAGCATCATCAGGATGTTCGTATAGCACATTTCATACAGGAGGGAAAAGCCTATGATATGAAACGTGTTGAGCGGACGCCGGGTTTCCAGAGAAAACAGCGGCAATCCGTTTTCTTTTAAAGCCTGCTCCATATCCGTCCACGGGGCAAATACGCGTTCGCAGAATATTTCCTCGCGGGAATTGAGCGTATGGTAGAGTATGCGGGACCCCAGGTGGGACATGCCGATCTCGTATACATCCGGAAAACAAAGCGCCACATGGACGTCAGCGCTTTGCTTCGTCACCATGTTCCATTCTCCGCCCGTATATCGCGCCGGCTTTTCAACGGTTCCCAATATGCCGTCTAATGCCGAGTAATTCAAACGTACCTCCAAAGCCGTATAGGCTGTTTTAATTTTAACATTAATCGTATGGGGGGTCAATTCGCCGGGGCCTCAAAAATCAGCGCTTTAAAAGCGCGCCGACCGTGATATCCTGCCCGTAGCGCGCAATGCCGGATAATAACCTTCCTTCGTCGAGCTGACCGATGATATTGAGCTCTTCATCGAGCACCTGCAATAGATTATACCGCGAATACGAGAGCTGCCGCAAGGCCGTCCCCGCACAAACGCTTTCGCGTACCGCGACATGCTTTAAAGGCAGCGCCTCCCCGCGGCGGAACGCGTCCTTCCGCCGCAATATCGCCGTCAACTGCGCCTGCGGCGCCTGGCGAAGCTCCTTGACGGCCCCAAGCACAAGGAACACGCCCATGATAAGCAGGAACAGGTTCACCGTGCCCCGGGTGAAAGCGTATGCGCTAAACGCCAGCAGCACCGCGCCGAACAGCACGCCCAGCCACGCGGTGACGAGCGTGGTGAGCCTTGCCCTTAAAAAATTCCCCAGTATGGCGCGCAGCATACGCCCGCCGTCGAGCGGCAGCGCCGGGAGAAGGTTGAACATCCCCAGCGCGAGATTGAGCGAAAGGAAATATTGCAGCTTATAGTACAGCGCCGGGAAAACCGTGCCCACAAGCGCCGCCCCGCCCGCCACAAGGAAGCTGCACAAAGGCCCCGCCAGCGCGATGACAAAATCCGCCCGGTTGGACATCGGCTGGCCGTAAAGCCGCGCCACGCCCCCGTAGGGCAGAAATTCGATGACGTCGATGCGGTAGCCCATCGCGTGCGCGACGATCGCGTGGGACAGCTCATGCAATGTCAGCGCGAGCAGGGCCTGCAGCAGGCTTGCGAGCATGCCGAATATTGCCGCAAGTATCAGCACGATAAATAGGCCGATATGCAGGCGGATCTCCGTCTGGCCAATATGGAACAGCTTCATCCCTGGAGGACCAGGTCAAGATACGTATCGGGGGACTGCGGCTCGCCGGAAAGCAGCACGCTCAAATGGAGCATGCCGTCGTCGCCAAGCGTGCCCAGCGTATCCCGCTTTTTGATGGGCTGGCCTTCCTCGACGTTGATGGTGTTCAGGCCGTAATAAATGGTTTCAAGGTCGCCCGGGTGCATCAGGCGCACGTATTGGCCCAGCACGGCGTCCTCCCCGATCGCGCGGACCTCTCCCGCGGCGGAGGCCACCACCTCGGCGCCCGGCGCGTTCTGCCATATGGCATACTTCTGTACGGGCTCAACGGATACGTTGGGCGCGTTGACGGGCACGGCCAGCTTGCCGTCGCCGGAGAATACCGCAAGCGTATCGGGAAGCTCCACAAATTCCAGCTTGCCGAGCATTTCGTCAAGCTCCGACTCCTCGCTGATGGCGGTGCGCACGCCGGATACCATCTGCTCGGTCCCGGGAATTTCGAGCACCTTCATGCTCAATATCAGCGCGCAGGCGACCGCGCAGATGCCGATCTTCACGATCAGCTGCCCGGAAACATGCGCCCTTCCTTCGGGGCTTTTGTGTTTTCTGTTGCGTGGTTTATGGAACGCCGGTGGCCGATGTGCGCGCGGAGCGGCGTTGGGTTCCTCCAAAGTAAATGGCGTGGTATTCATGCGCTGCATAAGCGGGCGCGCCCCCTCTCGTTTGCCGAATACCACAATATATGCGCTGTTTTTTTTGTTTATTTGCGAATTAGAGCAACTGATAAAAGGATAGCCGATGGATATGCCAAAGCGTATGCCGCCTAAGCCGAAGCGCTTAACGCCGTATTTGGCGGCGCATCCAGACGTTGAGCACAAGGCCCACGCACATCATATTCGCAAGCAGGTTGGAGCCCCCGTAGCTGACAAACGGCAGCGGGATGCCGGTGACGGGCATCAGGCCGATCGTCATGCCGATGTTTTCAAACACATGCGCTAAAAGCATGCCCATGCCGCCTATGGCGATGCACGTCCCCAAATGGTCCTTCGCGTGGAGCGCGACCCATAGCCAGCGGAAAATCAAAAGAAAATACGCCACGATCAGTATCGCGCCGCCGACAAACCCAAGCCCCTCCACAACGCCGGAAAATATGAAGTCCGTATGGCGTTCGGGCACGTATTTGAGCTGCGCGAGCGTGCCGTCCGAAAAATAGCCTTTTCCATACATCTGCCCGGAGCCGATCGCCTGCTTGCTGCGCTCCACATGCATGCCCGCGTCCGTTCCCGCCGCATCGAGAGAGGGATCGAGAAAAATATCGATGCGCATTTTCTGCTTATCGTCGAGTATGTAAAAATATGTAATTGGTAGCAGCGCCGCCGCGCCGATGACCGCGCCGATCACAAATTTCCAGCTCAGTTTTGAAATAAAGAGGATGCACACGAATATCGCGAGCAGCACCACGGCGGTCCCCATGTCCGGCTGCATGACGACGAGCGCGAACGGAATGGCAAAATACAGCGTGAGTATGCCGAGATCTTTAAATGTCCTGATGCCGCCCTCCCGCTCCATGATCTCTGACGATTTGTCGGCGAGTATAAGAATCAAAGTCACCTTGCAGAGTTCGGAAGGCTGGAACGCGCGCGTGCCCAGATTGAACCAGCCCATCACGCCGCGCGAATCCTCCGAAATGACGAGCAGCAGCACCAGCAGCAGAACGTTCGCGATATAGATGTATTTGATGGCGTGCCGGAACAGCGAATAGTCTATGGCCAGCATGACAAAAAGACCCGCGAGGCCGACCAGGAAGTTGACGATCTGCTTCTGGACATATTCCAGATTGAGGTTTTTCAAAACATCCGAAACGCTGCTCTCGTTTCCCGTAAAGGGCTCCGCCATCACGTTTGCGATGGTAATAATGCCGAACGCAACCAGCCCTAGAACGAGAAGCAGGGTGATCCAGTCTATATTCTGCGATTTTTGCCTTGCTTTGCGTTCGCTTTGCACGGAAATTCCCTTTCGGTTTACGCGGCCGGAGACGGGGTTGCGGGCGCGGGCGTATTGAGCCCGAACCACTCCTGCACCTGCTCGTAAAGAAGCCTGTATTTATCCAAAGACGCCATGCGCACGATGGGCATGTTCAGCCTGACCGAAGCCGGCACGCTCTGCCCGGCCAGCAGGCGGTCCAGGAGCATGACGGATTGCGCGCTGGCCTCGTAATACGGCTCCAGCACGAACGCGTAAATATCGTTGTCCTGCATCAGTGCGATGTTCTCATCGCTGATGCCGTACCCCGCGATGGAGATGACGATGGATTTTATAAGCCCCTCCGGAACGGGCGTGGCGGAAGGCCCGAGCCCGGAAGCGGAGGCGGCGTCCGGCGCGGGCGAAGCCTGCGGACCGGGCGCGGGGGACGTATTGGCATCCGTTTCCTTGCCCGCGTTTTCCGGCGCGCCGTCCTTCTTGAACGTTCTGTCCGCCTGCTCTGTGGCGCGCCTGGCGATGGAAGCGCCGTCCACGTCCGTACAGAACATACCCTTGATGTCGCGATTCCAGAGGATATGGTCCGCAAGCTCGTCGGCCGCGGCCTGCCCGTCCTGCGCGGTGCGGGTAAAATACGCGACGTTGTACTGCGGGTAATACGTGGCGATGGCCTGTTTGAAGCCTTCATACGTATCAGCCGGGTTTTCGCCGTACACCAGTATTTTCCCGGCCTTGCACTGGCGTTCCACCATGCGCTCGGCGACGCCCATAGCGACTTCTTCCGTATACCCCAGCACATCTGCGACGACGTTGGCGGATACGCCCTCCCCCTGCGCGCTATAATAGGGCACCACGGCGTACAGCTTCAGCTCCGCCGCTTTTTGGAGCGCGGCCGCGTTCGCGTTATTCGGGCTCCAGATCAAAAGCCCCTTGCAGCCGTCTTCGGCTGCCCGTTCCACCGCTTCCACGGAATCCTGCCCCATATTTGCGGGATAGAGCTTCGCCGGGTAGCCAAGGGTCTCCGCCGTGCGCAAAAAGCCGTGCTTGGCGGAATAAAGGGAAAGTTCCTCGGACTCGGGCGCAACAAACCCGATGAGCGTATTGGAGACGGACACATTCACCGCCGCTTCTTTGACGGCGCTCTGTGTCGGCGCGGGCGTTTCTTCCACGGCGGCGGGCGCCGAGCAGCCCCATAAAAACGCAACGCAGCATAAAGAAGCCGCCATGCGGGATAAGCTACGGCAAAATGCTCCCATTGCGTTTCCTCCAAACCCGCGGGCCATTCAGGCCCGCAGACAAATTCCATGCTATATTTTACATCAAAGCGGACGGGCTGTCATTAAAAGGCCCGTAAATTCACAGCTTGGCCAAAAAGAAGACCGCTGATTAAAGCCCCTGGGGACTTTAATCAGCGGGTCACCACAGGTAAAACAGCTATGCGGTCAGATAATATACCGCTTCCGCCGCTCGGGCGTAGACTTCAGCTCCGCGCGCTTTTCGTCGAAGCCGGGCCGCCCCAGCAGCGCGTACGTCGCGTTTTTGCCTTCCTCCACGCCGGGCTGGTCGAACGCGTTGATGTTCAATAGCTCCCCCGCAAACGCGGTCTGCACCTCGAACAGGTAGAGTAGCTGCCCCACGGTGAACGCGTTCGCCTCGGGCAGCACGATGCTGTGGCTCATGTGCCCGCTCTTCAAAATGGCATATTCCGTGGCGTTTTGCTCGGCCAGTATAAGTTCGTTCAAAGAATGCCCGCACAGGAACGAAACATCCGGAATTTCCTGATAGCCGCAGGGTATGCCGTACTCCACGCGGTAACGGTCCACGCCCAGGAACGTGACCACCTTATCATATGGGCCTTCCGTATAAAGCTGCACCTGGCTGTGCTGGTCGGTCACGCCCAAAGCCTTCACGGGCGTCTGGCCCTCGCGCACCTCGCGGCCCTCCCGGTCGAACTGCTTGCCCAATGATTCCGCCCAAAGCTGCGCGTACCAGTCCGCAATGAGCTTTAAAGAATCGGCGTAGGGCATGATGACGGATATGTTCATTTTGCGCCGCATGGCGATAAACTGCAGCGTCGCAAGCATGTAAGCGGGGTTGCGCCAGACGTCCTTCTCCCGGGTGATGTCGTCCATATACTTAGCCCCCGCGAGCAGCTCCCTGATATCGATGTTGCAGACGGCGGCGGCGAGCAGGCCCACCGGGCAAAGCTCGCTGAATCTGCCGCCCACGCCGTCGGGCACATAGTAGGTCTTGAGCCCTGACTGCCTGGCGATTTTTATAAGGTTGCCCTTTTTCTCGTCCGTCGTGGCGATGATATGCTTTTTGAGCGCGTCTTTACCGAGCCGCTCCTCAACGAGGTGGGACACGACCAGAAGCTGGGACATGGTCTCGCTGGTGCCGCCGGATTTTGTGACGACGTTGAACACGGTCCTGTCAAGATCGATCACGTCCAGCAGCGCCTGCATGCGCTCGGGGTCCACGTTGTCCTCCACGAACAGGCGCGGGCCGCCGCGCTTTTCACGCGGGAGATCGTTGTACTTTAAATGGTTGAGCGCCTGCTGCACCGCAAGGGGGCCCAACGCGCTGCCGCCGATGCCCAGCACCACAAAATCCTCACACCAGGTATTGAGTTCAGCCGCGGTATCCAAAATATCAGCAACGATTTCATCCTGATTGTAGGGGAGCTCCCGCCATTTCATGCTCCCGCGGTTTTGCTCCATGGCCTGCGCGGCTTTTTGAAGCTGCCCGGAAAGCGCCTCGATTTCCGAGGCCGAAATGCCCTTTTCCCCCAGCATCTCCTCCATCATGTTGTTAAAGTCCACCCGGACGCGCATCCGTTCCCGCCAATTTGTATCCATGTACCGGCTCATTTGTTTTCGTCCTTTCCCTAAATGCAATAAAATTCATTCAAAAGGCGTGAAGCACGCCTTGACATAGTCGTAGCAGCGCTTTAATTCCGCTTCATCGGCGTACATGTCGCTGTAGACCTCCACGAACGCGGGGCCCGAATAGCCCTTCGCCTTGAGCGCCTGCCCCAGCGTGAAGAGGTTGCATTCCCCTTCCCCCGGCAGCACGGGTACGATGCGCTCCGAAGTGCGCTTATAATCGCAGACATGCAGGTTCACAAGATATTCGCCGACGGCCTCGATATAATCCTCGGGCGCGTAGCCGCTGCGCGCGGCCTGCTTGATATCGAGCGTAAACCTAAGATCGTCCGCCTTTGTCGCTTCGAGCAGCATCAGCCCGTAGGAAGGCGTATGGAACAGGCACCAGCTTACATTTTCCCACGCGAGCGTCAGGGAATACGCCGCGGCCAATCCGCAAAGCTCCTGCACGATGGGGCCGATGCGCGCAAGGTCCATGTTCCTTACGGCGCCGTTCAATCCCGACGGGCCGTGCATGACATAGCATGTAGCATTCAATGTTTTCCCGGCCCGCAGCACCTGCTCGAATATTTTCTTCGCGTCCTCACGCTGCCGGCGGTGGATGGAAAACAGCTGCGGCTCGAACTGGGTGCCCATGGGATGCACGCTATATACTTGAAGGCCGCTTTCGTCCACGCGCTTTTTGAGCGCCTGAACAAACCCGTCCTCGTATTCCGAAAATGTGTTTAAAAATATCTCGCATATGGACGCCCCCATTGTCTTCATATGGGCCGGGGCATCCTCAAGGTCATACCGGTTGAACAGGCTCGCCGTGGAGATGCCTACCTGCAAATGGATCGCCTCCCGTAATCGTTTAACAGTATATCATCCCGGCGGCCGGTATGGAAAGAACTTGTTTTTGTCAGGCACACCCATGTGCTATACTGGGCGCATGGAGAAAAAAACAGGCAATATGCGCATGGACGCGGCCGCATGGAAACGGGAACTGCGGAGGCTTTTCTGGCTGCTCCTGCTTCCTTTGGCTGTGCTGCTGCCGAGACTCGCCGGACGATATCCGCTTGTTGTGGAGCGGATATTCGGCCAAGGGCTTTATCCCGTTATCAGTTTTATAGTACGCACGATATTCGGCATTGTGCCGTTTTCCGTTGCGGAATGGCTGCTGTACGCGCTTGTCATCGGCGTGCCCGCGCTTGTCATCTCAATGCTGATACGCGCGGCATTAAAGCGGACGACCTGGCTTCGGTTCACCCGCTTTCTGATTACGCTGCTCATCATAGGCTGCGTGGCGTTCAACGGATTTTATTTTTTGTGGGGATTCAATTACTTTCGCCCGGGTTTAAGCTGGCGGTTAGAGCTTGACGTGCATGACCGGCCCGTGGAGGAGTTAAAAGGCCTTTGCTACGCGCTCAGCAGCGAGGCGAACGCGCTGCGCGAACAGGCGCCGGAGGATGAGCGCGGCGTATTTATACTTCCGAACGGCGTGCGGGAAAGCTTTGATGAAATACCCGAGGCCTACCGTGCGCTTCATGAGACCCTTCCGCAGATCGGCGCGAACGCCGCGCGGCCGAAGACCGTTTTGCTTTCAACGGGCTTGAGCTGGGCTGGCATTTCGGGCATTTTTATTCCGTTTACGGGGGAGGCCAACGTGAATATCGACCAGCCCGCGCTGCTCATCCCCTCCTCCGCCGCGCACGAGAGCGCGCACTCCCTGGGAATTGCCCGGGAAGACGAGGCAAATTTTATTGCATATCTCGCGTGTACGGCATCAGACGACATCGCAACGCAATACTCCGGCGTGATGCTTGCGCTCATACACAGCGGCAACCAGCTCCATAAGGCGGACCCGGACGCGTACCTGGAGCTGCGCGGGACATACGGCGAAAAAATGCGGCGGGACCTTGCGGAGTATGACGCATACTGGACGGCGTTTGAAGGGCCGGTGGAAGAGACCGTGACCAGGGTGAACGACGGGTATTTAAAGTACAACCAGCAGGAAAGCGGCGTGCGCAGCTACGGCGAAATGGTGGACCTGCTGCTTGCGTACTTTGAACAGCGGAACAGGTAAGCTTATTTCATTTCCCGCTCCCATCCCTTTAGCATATCGCAGGAAAGCTGCAGGCGCCCGTACAGCGCCCCCGGCAGCGGCAGCGCTTCCGTTTCCAGCCCATACTGGGTTTCCCTGTTTTTGCAGCCGAAATATACGCCGCCTAAGGCCACGGCGCCGTAGTGCCACTCCCCGCGCAGCGCGGGCAGTATGGAAAGCGCGCCCGAGGACAGCGCGGGCGCGATATATGGCTTAAAGCCCAGCGCGCGCACCTCAAGGTTGGCTTCCTCCGTTTTCTGGGTCAGTTCCAGGGACAGCGCTTCGTCATAGTTTACAATGCTGTTGGCAATCACGACCCCCCGCCCGTGCGGGCCGTATGCGCGGCCTTCGAGCAAAAAGGCGGAAAGGCGCGCATCCTTTTTTGCGTAGTACGCGGCGCGCGCGTTCATGACGCCCAGGCCGTACCCGCGGATTTGTTCGGCCAACAGGCCGAGATGATCCGTTTTCCCCGCCTCGTTGCGGTTGCTTTCGAGATACGCGTACCGGCACAATAGATCCACCGGGTCCGACATGACGGCGAATAGCCCGGCAAAGCGGGCGTCCCGCGCCATGCGCGCGTATTCTTTCAGGATGCGCATGTTGGAGTGGAACTGCGCCATGCGCACGTCGGGGACATCCGCGCCGATTTTCGGCACGCCCGCGGAGGCGCAGAATATGAACACGTCACAGGAAAAAAGCCGATGCTTTTCGAGAATGCGGACCTCCGGCATCGCGTCGTACATAAAGGGCGGCAAAGTCTGGTTCATTTCCCGCTCATAGCGTTCGGATACCGCTTCGGTGGGGTCGAATACGCCGATCTCGGAAACGGCGTCCCCGCCCAAGAGCCTCAGGCCCAGAAGCAGTGTGGCGCCCACATCCCCCAAAGCGAGAATGTGGACGCGTTTTTTTCCTTTCGCTTTCCGTTCGTCTTCCCCGGTCAGCCTGTTCGCCGCGGGATGCAGCAGATTGACGGCGCGTGCGCGGCCCGCCCGTATATAGGAAATATCCCGTTCGGGCAGCGGAATGTCCTGCAGCATATTCGTATTGAGCCAGTGTACGCCTTCCTTGCCCGCCAACTGGCCGGGATACGTGACGCAAAAGCCCGCCTTTGCGTGCGAGGGATCGCGCTTGATGAGATACAGTACGCTGTCTTTCCGGTATACGGTTTCAAATTCCATGCTCAATCCTCTTTTAAAATCGGTTCCAGCCGCAAAAGCTGTTCGATATCGTTTTCCACATACACGCTGGGGGAAAGCACGCGGTCATACCGCATGCAGCCGCCGCGGTCCGGCACGCGCGGGGTGTGCAGCACCTCGCCCAGGCGCCTTAACGTCAGGTTGAAGCCATATAGCTCCTGATGCCTGCGCTCCAAAGTGCGCAGTATCTCGCGGGAGTTTTTCAGGCACGTCAGGGAGAGCGTAAAGAGGGCCTCCGCGGTCGTGCCGGAAATGAACGAGGGCGCGGTATAGGGCAATATCTGGTTGACGGAAGGCAGCAGGTACGGCCGCCTGCCGTTTCGTTCCACGCTGTCTCCCCCTATGAACGGATACAGCTCGCTTTCCACGAACCAGTAGCGGAGGTTGGGGATAAAGTATACGCAATCCGCCTCCCGCCCCTGCACGGACATCAGGTCCTTTCCCCTGCCGGACATCAGGCCGACGATGATCTGCTTGACGTCCAGCTCCGCCTCTTTGAACAGCGGGTCGAGCGCCTCCAGGCGGTAGCCCTTGTGCAAAAGATCGTCCACCAGCAAAACGGGGCGGCCGAAGGATTTGATGGTGCGGATCTGGTTGATGAGCGTCGCGTACCCGGGATATTCCGTGATATGGAAACCCTTCATATCCGGCTCGTATATTTTTTCCACATGCAGGCTCTTTGTAACGGTGTTGGGCACAAGCATGCCGCGCAGCGTCTTGCCGTAGGGCACGCACATATGCTCTCCCAGGTCGCGGCTGTTTTCCGGCAGCTTGTCCACGCCGTTCGCGCGCATCACCTTGCTGATGAGCGCGTGGTTCAAAACCCCCGCGTGGAAGGAAAGCACCAGCCGCCCCGGGTACAGCCCCGCCATCGCGGAAGAAAAACGTTCATGCGCTTCCCTGAGCACCCGCACGACGGCCTCGTCCGCCGAAAGCGGCATTTTGATGCGCTCATGGATATCCTCCACGACCGCGATCGGCGCGCGCATATCCACGGCGTACACCGGCGCGCCTTTCACAGGATCGGGCATCTGTAAAAAGCCCTGCCGCTCCAGGGCGCGGTAGAGTTCCCCGTCCTCCGGGCCGTTCGCGCCGATCAGCATGGCATAGGTATAATCCTGCCCGAGGCAGAGCGCCAGGGTTTCGTTGAGCAGCAGCCGTATGGTATCCCTGCGGCTGAACGCTTTGTTCACGTAGATGCCGGCCAGCACGGCGATTTTGCCGGACGCGTGGCGCCTGACATACTCCGCGAGCCGGATGTTTTCAAACTCCGCAAACAGGTCCGCCGCGCTTGTCGCATAATAGAGCGCGATCCCGCGCACATTGCCCTTCGCGCCCTTTTGGCGAAGCAGCAAAAGCTGCGCGCCGCGTTTTTGCAGGAGCGCAGTCAGCCGGTCGGCCGACCAATCCTGCCGCCCGTCCGTAAAAACATGGCCGAACGCAAAGGAAAACAGGAGTTTTCTTGCTTCCGCGCTGTTGGGCGGGCAGCTTTCAAAATGCATGTTTTCCGGGCGCAGGAGCTCCTTATCCTGCGGCTCCCGCAAGTACAGGCCGTTGTCATAGATATAGCCCTGCACGGTCGGGTCCACCAGGGCGGAAATATCGCGGTTGTGGTCCACGCTTTCGCGGATGCTGGTGGAGCTGACCTCCTCCAGTTCCGGCGGAAGCATCAGCTCTATCACGCTGCCGCTGATGCGGGAAGCAATCAGTTCACGCTCCTCCCGCAGCATGCCGCTTTCCGTGCCCCGCAGGAATATCACGTGATGGAAGCTATGTATGGAGCCGGGCGAAGGCGGGCTTTTATAGGCCGAGGCGTTTTTTACCACGTCGCTTCCCGCCGCGATATACAACTCCCTGCCGGGGAAAAGGGCTTTTAATCGCTCCAGGTCCGCAGGGTTCGCGATGTTGACCGGGATATCCTCCGGAAACAGGTACACGCCGTAGGCGTCCGCCACGGACATGTTGGCGATCCGCCTCCTGACCATGTGCGGCTGCGTGTGCTTGGACCAGCTGAACTCATCGAGCGCGAGGTATACCTCAAACCCAAGCGCGCGCATCCGGCTGACGATGCCCAAATGGCTTGCCGAAAACGGATCGAACGTGCCGGGGAAGAACACGGCCTTTTCCGCCTTGTTTAAAACCATGGGCGTGTCCGACGTTTCTTCCTCCACGATAAAGCGGTAGATGTGGTTGAGCGACGCGGCGTTGCTGAAAAACGTCAGTTTCCCCGGCGTCTGCTCGATGATGAGCAGCAGCAGCTTTTTATACAGCACGCGGAACATTTTGGATTTTTCCCCATGCGTCAACGTCCCGCCAAACAGGTATTTGCCCAGCACGAACAGCGCCACGCGGGCGACCGCCTCGTTGTGGTGCGCAAGGCTGCTTAAAAGCATGCCGAGCATCCGGCGCTTGCGTTCCTCGAAAGCTTCTTCGGTCTCCGAAAACGCAGTGCGGTATTCCCCGGTATAATGCTGCAGCAGCACGCCCACGGTCTCCACCGTGACGCAGGCGGTATGCTCGTTTGAGGATTTGATGTAATGGATCAGCTCGCTCAACGACTCGTCCATTTCCTTGGGGTGCAGGTAGAGCATGAATTGCCCCAGGTACTGCGGGATATACTTGGAAAACTCGTGGCTCGCGCTTTCCAGGCCCCGTACGAGCTCCACCGCGATCTCGTTGCGCTGGTCCAGCGTGAGCACGGGGGCAAGCTCAAGAAGCGCCTCCCCCGCCCTGTTGCGCACGGCGAACCGTTCGCTCACGCGGATGAGGTTTGCGACATGCGCCGCCACCTGGAACGCCTGCGCCTGCCCGCCGTGATGCACGCGGTACAGCAGCATTGCGATATTGACCTCCTTGGTGATCCACGGCGTGGCGGTTTTGAGGTTTTCCAAAAACAGGTCCGCGCTGTCCAGGCGCTCTAAGCGCAGCTCGCATCGCGCCCGTTCGTCCTCATGGCCGTTTAAATACCGCGCGGCCTGGGAAAACAGGAAGTCGATGCCGATTTCCCGTTCTTCCGGCAGCGCCGCGAGCACGCTTTGTGTAAGCGGCAGGAAGTACGCGCCCTCGCCTTCGCGCTTTAAAACATGGTTCACCAGGCGCAGCGCCGCCGCCTGCATGCGCGTTTCATTGAGGGCGGCCAGCCGGGCCGCGATCTGAAGCGGCCTCACGAACGCTTCTTTTTGTATGACGGAAGCGGGAACGTGCAAAAGGCTGTCCAGCAGCACGAACGCGGTGGAGGGCTCCAGATACGCCTCGTTTTCGAAGCAGACAAGGTAGATTTGGAGGTAGCTCTCCGTATCCCCCGCCTTGCAGCTTGAAAACAGCGCGGGCAGTATGACCTTGAGCGTGTAGGAGATCCACGCGCTGTGGTTGGGGGCGATCTTATGATCCGGCAGCAGTATCATGGAAAGGCTTTCCCGCCAGATATCGAGGCTGGTAGGGCCGTACACGGGCAATGTGATATTCGGGGGCAGCTCTTTTCGGTACACCGTATCGTAGCCCGCCAGTATCCGCGCGTACAGCGTGGCGGCCTGGTAGCGGATATCCCCGTGGCTGTGCATGAACAGCTCGTACAAAAAGCGCATGGTCCGGCTTTTTTGCTTCTGCGTCATGTAGGTGAAATATTCGCTGAGGATATCGATATACGCGCGGATGTTCTGCCAGTCCGTCTGGGTGCGGGCGTCCTCCAGAATGTCCGCGAACGACGGTTCCGAGCTGATGCGGTGCATGAGCTTCAGGTTGTGGGAAATGGCCTGGAATTTCAGCGCCGTGACCGCGGCCTCCGGTTCAAGCAGCGCGGCGTCCGTGTGCACGGGTGAAAGCGTTTCATTTGAAAACGGATCGGTATTGACGCCCAAAGAGACCATGTACGCTTCAAAATCCGCAAGCTTCCGGTAAACGCGCTCGTACCGCAGGCGCTTTTTTTCATCCACGTTATCGAGCTTTCCCAATATCACGGCGTAAGCTTCCGCAAGCGTGAGGAACCGCATCCGTTCCCGCTCGTTCAAACTTCTTACGCTTTTCACCCGGAAATCCGCGTAAATCAGCAGCAGGGACTCCGCGGGCAGGTTTTCAAGCTCCAGGTCCCACGTGGAATGGTTGGCCGCCACATGCGCCACGGAATTGAGCCCGTAACGCATGAGCCATTGTTCCGTATAATAATAGTGCAGGTATGGTATGCGCTTCTGCTCTTCCCCTTTGCAGCCGTACTTGCCGATATCGTGCGTGGCGGCGGCGGCGGAAATGAGCGGGAGATCGACGGCTGCCCCCTTTTCCTTCAGCTGGCGCGCCATCCGCATGGCGACATGGTGCACGCCCGCCACATGGCCGAGCATATCGAACGGCATCGTATCCCGGCCGATGCGCATGAGTTCCACAAAAAAAACGCTTTGCACCACCCGCAAAAATTCCGCGTATTGCTGCCGCGTGGGGCTGCCCTTGCATTCCTCGCTTGTTGCGAACTGAAAATGCGTATCCGGCGAGAACGGTTTTTCCGTTTGCTCCCCTTCGAGTAAAAGCCGGTATACGCCAAGATAAAAAAGGCTTGCGCGCAGGCGCTCCAAAGAGACGGTCTGCGCGCTCTCCTGCGGAAACAGGCCGTTTTTAAGCAGATCATATACAAAAAAGAGCCAGTCCTCAGGTTGGTCCTCCGGACACAGGCGCTCCATGACGGGCTGGCACAGCGCAAGAATATCTCCGCTAAAATATGTGTCGTTTGCAAGAAAAAGGCTGAGCCTGCCGCGGAAGCCGCAGCCCTGCATGAGTTCCCGCAGCGTCTTTTTGGAAAGCTGCGCCGCCTGAAAATCCGGGTGCTGCGTCAGGATGTCAAGCAACCGTGCATACAGTACGCCCGCTTCTTTTTTGTGCATGGCAACCTCCCGAAACGCCGCCGAAAACGCCGCGGACTTAACGGCGGGTATATTCTATGCCGCTTTTTCTCCGACCGGCTGTTTGGGCGCAAGCGTAAACTCCATCATCAGTATGTCCATATCCGTGTCGATCGCGGCGTAAACGACGGTTTTTCCCGGCGGGAACGTATCCGCTTCCCCGCGGGTGAGCACGTCGGCCCGCGCGATCTCGGCGCCGTCCTTGTCCGTAAACACGACCTCGTAGCTTCCGGCAAGCGCTTTCGGGTAGGCGTTTTCGCAGACGCCCTCCATCAGCGTGCCGCCCTCGTATTCAAACACGCGGATGTCGGTAAACGTCAGATAGCGCTCAAAATGATTATCCTTGTCGTATATGAGGGCGCCCGCGGCGTCCTTCGGCCAGGGCTCGTTTACAATTTCCTGAGCCGCTGGGGAAGGCGCTGGCGTAGGTGTGGGCGCTGGCGTAGGCTCGCCCACCAGTACGGGCTGCTGCCTCACGCAGCCCGGAAGCAGCAGAAGAAAGGCAAGAACAAGGAACGCAAGCTTTTTCATAGCACGCCCGAATGCTCCCTGAGGAGCCGCTGCTTGAGCTCATAAAGCCGATCCGAAAGATCGACCTTGTAGGTATGCGGGTTCAACAGGCGCTTGTATTCCTCCCACATGGAGGCGAGTTCCTTTTTGGCGTATGCCTGTATGGTACGGATATCCGGAAGGTCGTATACGAGTTCTCCGTCCACAAATACCGGAACCAGAAGTTCCCTTGCGGTAAAATCGGTCACGGTCATGGTTTTCCATGTCTGCTCCGGGTCAAACAGGCGCAGCGGCTTCTGCGTATCGACCGTTTCATCCGCAAGCGTCATGAGATCCGCTATGGCTTTGCCGTTTCTGCCGCGGTACAGGCGGTACACCTTTTTACAGCCGGGGTTCGTCACCTTGGCGGGGTTGTCGCTGCGCTTGATTTTGGGAAGCAGTTTGCCGTCCACCAGCTCGGCGGACATCTTGTATACGCCGCCCAGGGCGGGCTGATCGTCCGAGGTGATGAGCCTTGTCCCCACCCCCCAGACGTCGATGCGCGCGCCCTGCGCTTTTAAGTCCCGTATGAGCATTTCGTCAAGGTCCCCCGAAGCGTAGATCCTGGCGTCTTGAAAACCGGCCTCGTCCAGCATTTCACGGGATTTTTTGGAGAGATACGCAAGGTCCCCGGAATCGAGCCGTATGCCCACCGGTTCATAGCCCTTTTCGCGCAATTCGCGGAACACGGTGACGGCGTTGGGTACGCCCGAGCGCAGCGTATCGTAGGTATCCACCAGAAGCAAACAGGTATCCGGGAATGTGGCGGCATATGCGCGGAACGAATCGAGCTCGGTCGGGAAGCTCATCACCCAGCTGTGCGCGTGCGTCCCCTTGACCGGAATGCCGTAGAGCTTGCCGGTGAGGACGTTGCTCGTGCTGGAGCACCCGCCGATGATGGCCGCGCGCGCCCCGTATATGCCAGCATCCGGCCCCTGCGCCCGCCTTAACCCAAACTCCAGCACGGGGTCGCCGTTTGCGGCGTACACCACGCGGCTGGCCTTTGTCGCGATGAGCGTCTGGTGGTTGACGATATTCAAAAGCGCGGTCTCCAAAAGCTGCGCTTCTATGATGGGGGCTTTGACGCGGACGAGCGGCTCATATGGGAAAACGACGGTCCCCTCCGGCATGGCGTAAAGCTCGCCGGTAAAGCGGAACGTCCTTAAATAGGCAAAGAAACTTTCGTCAAAGAGGCTGAGCGAACGCAGGTAGCCGATATCGTCCTCTTCAAACCGAAGGTTTTTGATGTATTCCACCGCGGTTTCAAGGCCCGCCATGACGGCGTAGGCTGTGTTGGGGCGGGTCTGGCGGAAAAACAGATCGAACACGGCGACGTTTTTTTGCATGCCGTGCTTGAAGTACCCATACATCATCGTAAGCTGATAGAGATCCGTCATCAGCGTGAGATTGCGCATTTTAAAAGGTTCCTCGTTTCAAGAAATGTAAAAGGTAAACGCGTCCTGTGCCGACGCGCATTCCAAAGAGTAACCGCACGGCTTTCATGCGTTTGCATGAAAGCCGTACGATAAACGCGTTATGAAACCCGGTTCAATCTTTCGGTCCCGCCGGGTCGGCGGGTGAAGACTCTTCTTTTTCCGCTTCCGCTTCGTCATCCTGCCCGGAGGGTTCTTCCCCGGACGTGTCCGCGCCGGATTCTTCGGCTTCGGGTCCGCCGCCCTCTTCCCCGCCATCCGTATGCGCTTCCGTTTCCGCCGCCGCGCTCTCGGCGGCTTCCGCGGCAGGTATCTCCGGCGCAGGCCAGATCAGGCGGCCCAGCTTCTTTTCCTTGAAGTGACGCACAAGCAGGAACCCGAGCGCGCCCACGAACAGCACGGCGCTGAGCAGCTGGGAAACGCGCACGGAGCCTTCGATCAGCCACAGGCTGTCCCCGCGCAGGCCTTCCACAAACATGCGTTCAAAGCTGTAGAGCATGACGTACCAGATGAACAAGTCCCCGTCATGCTTGGTCCGCTTGCGCAGGAAGAACCACAGGAACAGGAACACAAGGAAGCACCATAGCGATTCATAGAAGAACGTGGCCAAATGGTACGGCTCGCTGCAGGGAACGCCGTTGAACGTGTGGAACCCGCCGGTCCAGGGGGAATCGATTTTCACGGACATGGGGAACCACAAAAGATCGGGGTTGGTCACCGGCGGGCCGTACGCTTCCTGATTGAAGAAGTTGCCCCAGCGGCCGATCGCCTGCGCAAGCACAAGGCCCGGCGCGACGAGATCCGCCATTTTCAAAAACCGCAGCTTCTTTTTGCGCGAATATGCCAGCATGCCGATTAAACCGCCGATCACCGCACCGAATATCGCAAGCCCGCCTTCCCAGATGTAAAGCATGCGGATGGGATCGGCCAAATATTGGTCCAGCTCAAACAGCACATAATAGAGCCTTGCGCCCACCACGCCGCACGGAATGATGACGAGAGAAAGATCCAGCACCGTATCCTCGTTCAATTGCTTGCGCTTGGCCTCGCGCATGGCGAGCAGCACAGCGATCACGATGCCCAGCGCCATCAAAACGCCGTACCAGTAGATATCCCTGCCGAATACGGAAAACGCCACCCTGTCGGGATTGATCATGTAGGGTTCCCTCCTGCAAATCGCAATAAGCTTGCACCGAAGAACGGCTGCGCTATAAAACAGAGTTTACGCGCTTACGGCCCTTTCTAACGGCAGTGATGCCGTAATTTGCCGTTTCTTACCGTACTATTATACTCCATATGCCCCGCCTAGAAAAGCACGGATTGCTTCAAACGCCAAAAGTGCGCCTACCCGCGGCGTTTATGGCGGGGTTTCCTGCTCATTTGCTTTTCCTGCCGCGCATTCTGCGCCTCTCTTGGCGGCGGAACAAGCGCCTCCTTATGAAAGCCTATGAGGTCCTCCCGCCCCGCGGACAGCAGCGCCTCGCGCACTTTATGGAAATTCTGCGGCAGGAAGTACTGCATCAGAGCCCGCTGCATGCCCTTTTCCTTTTGGGAGCGGGCAACGTATACGCTCTTCATGGTGCGCGGGTCCAGCCCCGTATAATACATGCAGGTGGAAAGCGTGCCGGGGGTCGGGTAAAAATCCTGCACCTGCTCGGGCCGCTGCCCGCTCTTTTTTAAATACTGCGCCAGCTCTATGGCCGCATGGATATCGCTGCCCGGATGCGAGGAAATAAAATACGGCACGATATACTGCTCCAGCCCCAGGGAACGGTTGACCTCGTTGTAGCGCTGCACAAACCGGTCGTACAGGCCGTGGGCGGGCTTGTTCATGTAGTAGAGCACGCGCTCGTTCACATGCTCCGGCGCAACTTTTAACTGCCCGCTCACGTGGTGCTCCGCCAACTCCCGCAGGAACGTCCTGTCCTTGTCGTACATCACGTAATCATAGCGGATGCCCGAGCGGACAAACACCTTCTTTACATTGGGCAGGCTGCGGATTTTTTTGAGCAGCGCGAGATAATCTTTGTGGTCCACCACAAGGTTATTGCATTTTTGGAAGCCGATGCATTGCTTGTCCGCGCATGTTCCGTTTTTTTGCTGTTTTGGGCAGGCTGTTTGCCTGAAATTCGCGGTGGGCCCGCCGACGTCGTGGATATAGCCCTTAAAGCCGGGCATTTTTGTAAGCTTCCTTGCTTCCTCCAGCAGGGACGTATGGCTGCGGGACTGCACCACCCGCCCCTGATGGAACGTGAGCGCGCAGAACGAGCACGCGCCGAAGCAGCCCCGGCAGGAGGTGAGGGAAAACTCCACCTCGTCGAGCGCGGGGATTTTCTCCTGATAGCTTGGGTGAGGCCTTCTGGTGTACGGCAGGGCGTATACCGCGTCAAGTTCCCGTTCCGCAAGCGGCATGGCGGGCGGATTGGCCACAAGGTACGCCTTTTCGTGCTCCTGCACGAGCCGTTTGCCGCGTATGGCGTCCTGCTCGCGGTACTGCTTCATAAACGCGCGGGCATAGGCGGCTTTATCGGCGGCGACGGCGGAATACGGCTCGATCACTTCATAATCGTATACCGCGTCCAGCGCGGTTTTCATAAAGCATGTGCCCGCCACATAGGTGATGTCCTCTATAGCAAGGCCGGAAGACAGCGCCTCCGCCACTTCCAGCACGGCGCGCTCCGCCATGCCGTAGAATAAGAGGTCCGCGCCGGAATCCGCCAGTATGGAGTGGCGCACGGCGTCCTCCCAATAATCGTAATGGGCAAAGCGCCGGAGGCTCGCCTCCAGGCCCCCCAGCAGCACCGGCACGCCGCGGTAGGCTTCCTTGCAGCGGTTGGCGTATACGATGCCGGCGCGGTCCGGACGCAGGCCCGCTTTTCCGCCGGGCGAGTACGCGTCGGTGGAGCGCCTGTGCTTTGTGACTGAATAGTGGTTGACCATGGAATCGAGGTTCCCTGAGGTAACGAGGAACGCAAGCCTCGGCCGCCCCAGCGCGCGGAATGCGCTGACCTCCGTCCATTTGGGCTGTGCGATGACGCCCACGCTGTAGCCGTTGTGCTCCAGCGTCCGCCCGATAATGGCCGCGCCGAAGCTCGGGTGGTCCACATACGCGTCCCCTGTGATCAATATAAAATCCGGCTGTTCTATGCCCCGCGCCTTCAATTCCCGCACGCTCATGGGCAGCGCCTGTTCTGTTTTTTGCATACCCATACTCTACCCCAAACGGGGATAAGACGCAACCGGGAGGAAAAAACAAGGGACGGCAATGCCGCCCTTTGATATGGATTCACGCCGAACCGGCTAATACGGAGTATTTTCCTCCAGCTCCGGCCGCCTGATGTTGTGAAGTTCCAAAAGCGCGTCGCAGCGCTCCAGTTCCTCCAGCAGCGCTTCCAGCCGGGAGAGCAGCGTGTCCCGCTCCTCCTCCAGCCCGTCGAGCGTATCGATGACCTCGTCCAGAAAAAGGTCTACTTCCTGGATATCGTAGCCGCGGAACACCTTGGTGAACCGGGCGTTTACAATGTCGTCCGCACGCAGCAAGTCCCTGACCCCCTTCGCCCGTACTCATACTTATTCCGTACCATCAAAAAGCGCGCCGCAAGTTACGGCGCGCTTTTGTGCCCTGTGCCGTCAGATCAGCCCGTCGTCGTTGAGCTCACCTTCGCCGTTGCCGATGATATCGTAATTGTTGGGGGCCACTACGAATATCCCGCGCGAAATCTTGAATATGGTGCCGTTGAGCGCATACACCGCGCCCGCCATGAAATCCAATATGCGCTGCGCGCATTCGATCTCGAGCTCTTCCATATTCACGATGACCGGCTTGCGGCTCTTCAAATTATCGATGATGTTCTGTGTATCCTCATAGCTGATGGGATGGTACACGATCATCTTCATTTGTACCGCCGTGGGGATGCTGACTACGTTGTTCTTCCTCTTGTCGCGCGAGCCGAAGTTTACGACGTTGTCCGGCTGCTCCAAGGGGGCTTCCGCATAGTAATCGTTCTCGAATTCTTCCTCAACGTCCGTTTCCTCGATGCCGATATAATCGAGGAATTTGTTAAAGAACTTTGCCATACTTTACCTCCAAACGAATATAAATTCGTTGGCGCTTGGAGATTGCCGCATGTTTTTTATCTATTGCGGCATTTGAACGGGCATTTTATGTATATAAGCCCGTTTATAACACTGTCTTCGGCGGCCTTTCGCCAAACAGGGCGCTGCCCAGACGGATCATCGTTGCGCCTTCCTGTATGGCTGCGGTATAGTCGCCGCTCATTCCCATGGAAAGGTGCCGCATCGTAACGCCCGGGATGTGTTTTGAGGCCTCCCAC
>DATMXR010000123.1:0-11969 GCA_035561315.1 Feifaniaceae bacterium | reverse complement strand
CTCATAGGCGGCCCTGAGCACGAGCGCCGCGTCGTCCGTTTCCTCCCGCTTCCTGCGCATAAACTCCACGGCGGGCAGCAGGGCGTCCAGCATGGTTTTGTCGCCCGGGGCGGTTCGCCCCCGCTTTGCGATGGAAGCGCCTCCCGCATCAAAAAAGGCGATGAGCGCGTCGGCGTCCATATCCGCCCTGCCGCGCACCCCTTCGTGCCCCGCGATAAACAGCGTGCCGAATATCACCCCGGAGGCGCCGCCCATTGTCTTGACCAGGGCAATCCCCGCTTCCCGCATCAGGGCGTAAATATCCGGATACTCGTTGCTGAGGAGCGTCTCCTTGAGCACCGTAAACCCATCCCGCATGCCGGTGCCGTGATCGCCGTCGCCGATCAGGCAATCGATTTTTGTAAGCAGGGGCTCGCTTTCGACGATACTGTCACAGGCGGCGGCAATGGCGGCCTGCCATTGCTTAAGCGGTATCGTTCGCACTACCCTTCCCTCCCGGCATGGAACTCGTTTGCGAACACCACCGTGGTCTGCGGATTCAGCGCTTCATACGGATAATCGTTCTGGCGCGAATCGGTGATCAGGTAATCGCATACGATGTTGACGCGGGCCAGGTACATCTTCCCGAATTTGGAGCGGTCCGTAAGGATAAAGGATTGGTTCGCGGCGGCGACGGCCAGCATCTTAATCTCCGCGTCCTCAAAACGCGGGGTGGAATAGCCGAAATCCTCGTCTACGCCGTTGATGCCGATGAAGCACTTATCCACGCGGATATCCTGAATGAACTTATTGGCGATATGCCCCTCCACCGTATTGTGGGCATAGTTCACCGTCCCCCCCGCCACGATGACCTGGCAGGTTTTGAGGCCCGCAAGCGCCACGACGGAATGAGGGGACGTGGTAATGATAATCAGGTGCTCCTTTTCATTCTCCGCCAGAAGCTTCACGAGCTCATACACGGTGCTCGACCCGTCCAGGAGAATGGTGTCGTAATCGTTGATGAACTGATAGGCGGCCGCGGCGATCGCGCGCTTTTCGGAGAGCAGCCGCGTATCGGCCATCAGCTCGGGCACCTTGATGCTTTTCCCCACAGGGTAATACGCCATGGCCCCGCCATGGGTGCGGATGATCTTTTTTTGCTTGTGCAGCTCCTCCAGATCCCTGCGTATCGTCACCTCAGAGATGTTGAGCAGCTTGCTCAACTGCTGAACACGCATGGATTTTTCCTGGCAAATCATGTCGTAAATTTTCTGCTGGCGTTCTTCTGCAAACATAGGCGCTCCTGACTTAGAGAATAAAGCTATCGGCATAGCAGGTTCCGGCCAGGCGGGGCCAAAGTTCCTCCCCCGCGCACAGGACGGTAATGCTGAAACCGTAGACATCCATGATATTGGAAAAGTTGCCCACGCGCATCTGCTCGAGCGGATAGCCGCGCGTGAGGCAGCGGTGTACCAGGTTTGCGAATATGAAGCCGTCCGCATAGCTTGTGCAGCGCAGCCGGTTCACCATCACGTACAGCCGTTCGCCCGGCTGGGGCTTCAGATCCTCCAGCAGCATGCCGCAGGCTTCCCGGGCGCAAAGCTCCATATCCATGTGGGACGCGCTGCGTATGCCGGACTCGCCCGAAAACCCCGCGCCGTAAGAAATCACGCCTGCTTCAAAATCCGCATAGACGCTCAGCGTGCCAAGCCGCCGCCGGGCTTTTCTTAGGAGGGCCGCGGTATCGGCAAGGGACATTCCAGCGGCGGCGCAGCCCGCGGCCATCTTTATCAAATAGGCGATGCCGCAGCGCCCGCCGCGCGCGCCGCGCTCCTCCCCCACCGCGGAGGCGATATCGTCCGTGGAGATGACGCTCTCCACTGGAATGCCGTCCATCTGGAGGAACTCGGCGGCCATATCGTTGTTGAGATAATCGCCCGCAAAATTGTTATAAAGGAGCAGCACCCCGCTTTGCCGCCCCAGGTATTTTCCCGTTTCGTAAATCGTATATGCGTTGGGCGCGGCAAAAGGCGCGCCTATCACGGCCGCATCCGCCAGCCCGTCGCACACATACCCGGGAAACAGGGGGCCGTTGCCGCCGCCGCCGCTGATTACGATGGCAAAACGGGAAGGATCGTATCCCTTGCGGACGACGGCGCCTGCGTTCTTGGTGCCTATCAGCGGCTGATACCGTTCGGGGAAGGCAAGGCCCATGCCCTGAAAAAAATCCGCCGCAAAACAATCCATACGCCCCGTGTTCCAGATCATGCCCCACATCCTCCGCCCGTCCGGCTGCGCTTCTGCCTTCTACCTTATACCTTGCGCCTCTTTTGCGCCATATCCAATATAACGGCCAGCAATATGATGACGCCGATGACCACTTTCTGCCAATACGAGTCGATGTGCATCAGATTCATGCCGTTGTTGATTACCGCAATGACCGCCACGCCGATCATCGCCCTGCCTACCGAGCCGCTGCCGCCCGAAAGGCTGGTCCCGCCCAGCACCGTAGCGGCGATCGCATACATTTCATACCCGTCGCAGGCGCCCGGCTGGCCGTTCTGGAGCTTGGACGCGTTGAGCACGCCGCCCAGCGCGGCCATAACGGAGCAAATGACATGGCCCAGGAATATGGTGCGTTCGGTATTGATGCCGCTCAGATGCGCGACGTTGATGTTGGAACCCGTCGCATAAATATGCCGGCCGAATACGGTCTTGGAAAGCAGCGTATGCATAATGAACACCACGATGATCACAAATATGGTGATGATCGGGATCCAGCCGGTCGGCTTGTCCGGAGTCTCCAAAAGGCGGGACGCCCCCAGCCATGAATAGTTGCTCTTCACGCCGGAAACGGAGGAACCGCCGGAGAATACGAAGCACAGGCCGCGGGCGATATTCAGCATCGCCAGCGTGGAGATCATGGGCACCACCTTGAACTTTGAGATCATCAGGCCGTTGAATGCCCCGCAGACGAGGCCCACCAGCAGCCCCGTGCCGATCCATATCAGCGAGGCCGTAAATATGGAGGCGTTGGGATTTGCGCGCGCCACAAGCGCGCCGCAGACACCGGCCAGCGCCGCCACGGAGCCTACCGAAATATCGATGCCGCCGAGTATGATGACAAAGGTGAGGCCGGTGGAAAGCATCGCGTTGATGGCCATCTGCGTCGTCAGGTTCACGACGTTCACAGCGCTGAAAAACGCGTCCGATCCAAGCCCAAAGCCCAGGCACAAAGCAAACAGGACGAATACGATGATGTTTTTCTTTGCGAAAGCGCTAATCTTCTCCATGGTCTTTATCCCTTCTGAAAAAGTTACTATACGTTGCTTTGCACGCTGGCAAGCTGTATGATGGATTGCTCGGTCGCCTCCGTACCCAGTAATTCCCCGCTCTGCACGCCTTCCCGCATCACAATGATACGGTCGGCCACGCCCAGCATTTCTGGCAATTCAGAAGATACCATGATGATGCACCCTCCCTGATCGACGAAATCGTTCATCAGGGTATAAAACTCGGACTTGGCGTTGACGTCGATGCCGCGGGTGGGCTCGTCGAGAATCAGGATGCTGGAGTTTGCGATCAGCCATTTGGCCAATATGACCTTCTGCTGGTTGCCGCCCGACAGGTTCGCGATCATCGTTTGGATGGAAGGGGTTTTCACGCGAAGCTTGTCTGTCATCTGCCCGGCGGTCTCGGCTTCCCACCGATTGTCCAGGAAGCCGAATTTGCGGTGGTGGTAAGGCAGGCTGGGCAGTACGATATTGTGCCGGAGGGACGTTTGAAGCATGAGGCCCGTACGCCTGCGGTCTTCCGTCACCAGCCCCATCCGGTGCTCGATGGCGTCCTTGGGGCTGTTGAAGGAGACCTCCTTGCCCTGCACGAACACCTTTCCGGACTCTTTCCTGCGCGCGCCGAATATCGTCTCCATAACCTCGGTGCGGCCCGCGCCTATGAGCCCATAAAAGCCCAATATCTCCCCCGCGTAGGCGGTGAAGGAAATATTCTGGAATTCCCGCCCGCGGCTCAAACTTTCCACGCGCAGCATTTCCTTGCCGCGCGCATGCTTTTCCCTGTGATAATACTCCTTGATCTCGCGGCCCACCATGCTGTTGACGATTTCGGCCTCGGTCACATCCTTTACCATGCAGGTCATCACTTTTTGACCGTCCCGCAATATGGTGGCCCTGTCGCACATGCGGAATATCTCCGCCATACGGTGTGAAATATAAATGATGGTGACATTATTTTTACGCAAGTTATCCAGCTGCTCAAACAATGCGTGAATTTCATGCTCAGAAAGGGACGAAGTGGGCTCGTCCATAATGACGACCTTGGCTTTTTTGTTGATGACCTTTGCGATTTCCACCATCTGCTGCTGGGCGGCTGTCAGCTTCCACGCGATATCCGTGGCTTTGATGTTGGTGATCTTCATATAGTCCAACAGCGCCTGGGCCGCGCGGTTCATCCCGGCGCGGTCCAGGAACACGCCGTTTTTCTGCTTGGGCTCCGTACCCAGAAAAATGTTTTCCGCAACGGTAAGGTCGTTGGCAATGCTCAGTTCCTGATGAATCACCGCAATGCCCATGTTCAGCGCTTCGCCCGGCAAATTGAACTGCACCTCTTTCCCTTCAAAGAACACCTTTCCGCTTGTAGGCGTATATACCCCGGAAAGTATTTTGATCAGCGTTGATTTTCCGGCGCCGTTTTCGCCCAGAAGCGCGTGGACTTCGCCGGGGTAGAAGTCAATGGAAACGTCCGTAAGCGCATGCACCCCCGGAAACCGCTTGTCAATATTGACTGCCTGCAGATTTGGCTCCATCTCAAACGTCTCTCCTTGCTTCAAACTCCATAATCGAGGATGTGTGCCCGAACGTTTACGCCCGGGCACACGTCTTTTGTTTCACTATATCAAATACATGGTTTCCACTGCAAGATTATGCCTTTGCGTTGGAGGCGTCCACCAGGTAGGGCGGGATGAGGACGGTCTGCAGATCCACCGTGCCCTCTGTGCAGTACTTCGCCATCACCTGCGCGATCTGATAGCCGATCTGATAAGGATCCTGCGCAACGTCGGCGAACCAGATCTTGCCGTTTTCGGGATCGAGGATGGCTTCGTGGGCCTCGGGGTTGGCGTCGAAGCCGATCATCGCGGTGGATGCGCCCGCGGCTTTGATGGAAGCAAGCGCGCCGATACAGGCGGGATCGCCCACAGTGAATATGACGGCCATATCGGGATACTGGGTGAGCGCGTCGTCCATCAGGCTCTTCGCGGTATCGGCGTCGCCCTTGTAGTTGCCGATGTTGACGATGTTGAGGTTGTATTGATCCTTATAGGAATTGACGACATTGTACCAGCCGTTTTCACGGTCGATGCAGGACTGGGGCTCGGGATAGCCGATGATGCCGATGGTCGCGCCGCCGGTCAGGCCGAGTTCTTCGAGCTTCTTGATAGTGGCTTCCCCGCCTACCACGCCGCCCGAGAAGTTGTCGGTGCCGACAAAGCACTTGATCACATCGGTCTCGCTGGAGGTGCAGTCGAAAGCGAACATGGGCACGCCTTCTTTGTCGGCAGCCTCAATCGCGGGCGTGCAGCCGGTGGGATCGTTCACGGAGAGGGAAATCGCGTCGCAGCCTTCGGCAACGAGGTTCTCAATGCGCTCGCTTGCAACGGCTCCGTTGAGATCGGATTCAAGCACCACGGCCTGAAAGCCCATTTCGCTGGCGGCGGCCTTGATGCCGTCCTCTATGCTGCAATAGAAGGCATGCTCGCGGGAGCCTAAGATAAAGCCAAGCTTGAGGTCTTTGACGGCCTTGGCGGCGGGGGCTGCGGGCGCTTCGGGAGCGACAGGCGCTTCGGCAGCGGGTGCGGCGGTGGGAGCGGAGGGTTCCGCGGCGGGAGCTGCGCATGCGAACATCGTGAGCGCCATCAGCGCCGCCATGAGAATGGCCAAAGTCTTTTTCATTTCGTTTTCCTCCTGTAGTTTTAATCAGCCGCAGCTGAAACAAGAATCACCGGGAATTGTCATTGATCGTGAACGATATGTTTCATTTTTTGTTTTTTGTGATTGTCTGCTTACGTTTATGTTGTTATAATAGCATCGTGCCATGAGCGTGTCAACACAAGTTTTTCACGATTTATGCCGGGAGTGAATTGGATAAAAAACGAACATAATCGAACTTTTCTCCATTAAACCGATCGGATTCATAACCATAAAGGGAGGACAAACTGCATGGTTGACATCATTACAATCGGGGAAATTCTGGCGGAAGTGCTCACCGGGCGCGTGGGGCAGGTCTTTTATGAGCCCGGCACTCTGCTGGGGCCCTATCCGAGCGGCGCGCCCGCCATATGCATCGATCAGGCGGCCCGTATGGGGGCTTCCGCAGCCATTATCTCAAAAGTGGGCAAGGACGATTTCGGCCGCCTGAACCTCGAGCGCCTCAAAGGCAACGGCGTGGATGTTTCCCATGTCATCCAAACGGAAGACAACACCACCGGCGTGGCTTTCGTAACCTACTTTGCGGACGGAAGCCGCCAGTTCATATTCCATTTTTCCAAGGCCGCCTGCGGGGAGCTGCGCCCCGCCGACGTGGACGAGGAAGCCATCAAAAACTCCCGTTACCTGCACATTATGGGGTGCTCTATCACGGGCAGCCCCACGTTGGGCGAAGCCATCATGCAGGCGGTCCGGCTGGCGCGCAAAAACGGTGTGCGCATCAGCTTTGATCCCAACATCCGGCCCGAACTGCTCCATGGCAGAATTATGGATTACTTCCGGGAAATCATCGACGCATGCGACGTGCTGCTTGCGGGCAAAAGCGAGCTAAGACTGCTGTTCGGGGATACGGAGGCCGCCATCCGGCAGCTCCTCACCCAAAAAGACCGGATTTTAGCCATAAAGGACGGCGCGCGGGGCACCGGCGTATATACCCGGCGGGAGGCGTTTTCCATAGGGACATACCCCGCCGTGGAGGCGGACCCCACCGGCGCGGGGGATTGCTTTGACGGGACATTCCTGGCCATGCTTTGCGACGGCGCCGACCTTAGCACCGCGGCCCGCTATGCCAATGCGGCGGGAGCCAAGGCGGTGGAAAAACGGGGCCCTATGGAGGGGAACACGTTCCGGGCGGAGGTGGAGGCATTCCTGCGGGAGGCGCCGGGCACGCCTGAACGGGTGTTGAAAAACCCCTACCAGGCAGTATAATAGAACCAAACAGCTTAGGAGGCACTATGGCAAAGGTATTTGGCGCTGAGTTGACAAAGAGCGAGCTTCTCGACCGGGTCGGAAGCATGGACGCAATCGCCGGCGTGCGGCGCATGGCGTTTGAGGACGGCCGCAGCCGCGGCATGCAGGCGTACGAAGCGGTGTGCGGCAGGCTCCGTTTCACCGTGCTCATAGACAAGTGCATGGATATCGGCGAACTCTATTACGACGGTATCCCGCTGCATTTTCTGGCGCGGCCGGGCATCATGGGCAACCAGTACTGGTATGACGGTCCAAATTCGTCCCGCAGCATCATGGGCGGCATGCTGTTCACCTGCGGCTTGAGCAACGTGGGCCCTGCGCAGCAGGTTTCGGGCGGCGTACAGCCCCAGCACGGGTTTATCCGCAATGCGCCCGCCGTACAGCACGGCGCACGCGGTTACTGGGAGGGCGACGATTATTATATAGAGCTTTTCGGCGAATCGCGCGAGGCGGCCCTCTTCGGCGAGAACCTGGTGCTGCGCCGGACGATCACCGCCCGGCTGGGGGATGATTTTGTGCGCATTCATGACCAAATCGAAAACGAGGGCTGCTCACAAGTGCCTTTGATGCTGATGTACCACTGCAACGCGGGCTATCCTCTGCTGGACCGGAACTCCAGGCTGGTGATGGACGCGGCCTCCACCGCCTGCCGTGACGAGGACGCAAGGCGGGGCATGGCGCAGGAAAGCCCGCTTGTGTTCGGGACCCCGGAAAAAGGATATGCCGAGCAGGTGTTCTATCACCGGCTGCAGCGGCATGACGGCCGCTGCCGGGCGTCGCTGGTCAACCCCGACCGGCGGCTTGCGCTTACCGTCGATTTTGACGGCAAGGAGCTGCCTTACCTGATCCAATGGAAATGCAGGGCCGCCGGGGATTATGTCATGGGCATAGAGCCCGCCAACTGCCACCCGGAAGGAGTAGATAAAGAACGGGAAAACGGTACGCTCCGCGTGCTCTCCCCCCATGAATCGATCGAAACGGATCTGTGCTTCTCCGTCCGCTCCGGCAGCGAAGCCATGGAACTGCTGCAATAGCCGGACAGCCGAATAAACCGGACTAGAAAAAAGGGGATGTCACGCTTAAAAAAGCGTCACATCCCCTGTTTATATTGGCGCTTAGTCCCTGGCCGGAGGGTATTCCGTGCACAGCAGCCGGTAGGGCGCCTCGTCCTCCTCTATGGTGGGGAAACGGCCCAGCGGCTCCAGGAAACGGTTATCCGTAGTATCGTCGTTGCACATGGAGACTTCGCCGATGAGCACCGAACCGGAGCCTTTGGGAATAACGAACTCGTGGTAATAGTAGGGGTAAAGCGAGAGGCTGTCCCCCGGGCGCAGCACGACGGGCGTGCCTGCGGGCACCGTATAGCGGCGGCCGTCCTGGAATATCTCTACATCCGTGTCCGCCAGCTTTTCATCCTCCGTGGCGTTATAGAGCCTGAACTCGATGTTGCCGCCGCCGCGGTTGATGATATCCTCCATCTTGTTCCAATGGAAATGCATGGGTGAAACCTGCCCCTCGTCGCACATGATGATCTTCTCGGCGTAGGTCTTGGTGTACTTTTTATTGTTTACGTTGCCGTTGCGCAGGGTAATGAGGGCCAGGCCGAGGTGCGCGTAATCCCCCATGCCGTAATCGGTCACGTCCCAGCCCAGCATGTTATCCCGAATTTCGTCGTATTCATGGCCCTTAAACTGCCATTCCTCGGGCGTGAACTTCAAAAAGGGCGGCAGCTCGAAGCGGTGCTCCCGCAGCATGGCCTCAAACCGGCGGATGATGGCGTTGATTTCCGAGCGTTTCATATCATACTCCTCCGTTGCTTTTTCAATTGCCGGGATATATCCCGCTATTCCAAATTGGCATGGTGCCGCCACAGTCCTTTGATATCCAGCCCCTGCCTGTCGATGATCATTTTGGCCACAACGTCCCCCAGCAGCAGCAATGTCTGCTCAAAGAGGGAGGTCATAGGCTGGGCGGAATCGATCTCATCCTCGAGATAATACTTCGTCCGCACCGGAATACGCACCATAAAGGCGGCGATATCGCTGAGCGGGCTATTTGGATTTGAGCCGATATGGACGACCTTTGCCCCCAGGGAGTGCGCCTTCTGGGCGATTCCTGCCGGAAAGAGCGTCGTTCCGCTGCCCGAGCCGACGATGAGCAGATCCTCTTTTGTGATGGCGGGCTCGGTGATCTCCCCCACGATATGCGTATCGATCCCCAGATGGGCCCATCGCTTGGCCACCGCCTGCAGGGAAAGCAGCACGCGGCCCACGCCCACAAAGAATACCCGCCGCGCCTGGAGCACCGCCTCTATCAGTTGCTCCACCTCTTCCGCCCTGATGGCGGAAAGCGAGACGGAAAGCTCGTCGAGTATGAGCTCCCTTACGGCTTCATAGCTGGGATTTTGCATCGTCTGTTCCCTCCTGTTCCGACAGCACCCGGGCGCGCAGCGCATTGAGCGCCTCCATGCCGGCGGGTATGGCGTCCCGCCCGATGCAGGTGCTCCCCGTGACGAAAATATCCGCCAGACCCCTGCCGTATTCCTCGATGTTCCCGGGCGATACCCGCCCGTCGATCTCGATTTTCACGGGCAGGCCCCGGCTTTTGATCATGGTCCGCAGCTCGGCGATCTTGCGCGGCGCATAGGGCGCCTGCCGTTCCTGCGCGCTGCCCGCATAGCCGGGATTAATGAGCATCAGCAGCACGGTATCGCATTTTTCAAGGACATACTCCAGCACCGTCAGGGGCGTGGCGGGTTTTAAAGCCACGCCGGCCCGCACCCCCGCCCGGCGGATCATGTTCAGCCTGTTGTCGATATGGGGCTCGCATTCCGCGTGGAATATCAGCTGCTCCACCCCGATATCCAGCAGCTCCTCCACGAAATAGTCCTGTTGGACGGACATGAGATGCACATCGAAAGGCATGCGGGTCTTTTTCCGGAGCTGGCGGACCACATCCAGGCCGATCGGCATGCTGGGGCTGAAATATCCGTCCAGGATATCCACATGGAGCATGGGGCACCCCTGCTCCTCAAGCTCCCTCACCTGCCGTTCCAGATTGCATAGATCCAGGCAGATAAGAGAGGGCGAATAAATGATCTTCCGATCCCAAACGTTCCCGCTCAAACCGCAAGCTCCTTTCTGAGCGCTTCGATCTGTTCCCGCGCGGGCAAAGATTCGATCGCCCCTTTTTTCTGAACGCAAAGCCGCCCGGCCAGGTTTCCGTACACCATGGCTTCCCGCAGCAATTCCCCTGTAAGCTCCGCCGTCCTTTTTACGCCGCCCCGGACAAGCCGCGAGAGAAACGCGCCCCAGAACGCGTCCCCCGCCCCCGTGGCGTCCACGCAGCCCGCCAAAAAGCCTTCCGCAAAAATGGTCCTGCCGTTCCAGTAGCAGTGCGCGCCGCGGGCGCCGAGCGTCACCACGACGGCGGCGATTTTGTATCGCTCCGCCATGGCCGGAATATTCGCCTCGCCCCCCGCAAAATCCAGCTCCTCCTCCGAAAGCTTCAGGAGGTCCACATACGGAAGCACATCATTTACGGCCTGTCTTGCGGCGGAACGGTCCCCGTCCCAGAGCAGATCCCGGTAATTCACGTCAAAGCTGACCAGCCTGCCCGCCGCGGCGCCCGCGGCCAGGGCATAGGCGGTCGCCCCGGAAGCCGGAGGCTTGGACAGGGAGCAGGAGCCCGCGTGTACGATTCCCGCTTCGCGCACCCCCGCGGCGTCTATGTCCGCCTTGGTCAGGAACATGTCCGCGCCGGGCTTGCGGGCAAACGTAAAACTGCGCTCGCCGCCCGGATACAGGGTGACGAACGCCATGGTTGTGGTAGCCTCGGGCACAGGGTCCGGGCATAATACTGTAACGCTGTTGTCTTGAAGTGTTTGAAAGAGAAAACGGCCAAAATCATCGCCGCCTACACGGCCGCAGAACCCGGTCTTCAAACCGTTCCTTGCGGCGGCAATGGCGACGTTGGCGGGCGCGCCCCCCGCCTTGCGAATATATATGCCCTGCTCTTCTCCGGGAAGGAAATCGACGACCATCTCCCCGACGCATATCAAATCAAACATGCAAGCGACACCTTCCATGCTTTTTATTTTGATATAAACGTAAGCAGCTTGTAGTCAGTCTAGCACAGATGCCGGAATGTTTCAACAACGGCTTGGCGGCGGGCCGCCGGTTTCTTGTATCATCTCTTTTTAGGCTTGTTTTCCTCTCCCCATCGAGATAATAAATCAAGCACGGGTATCAGAGTCTCCCCTTTTTCCGTCAGCGTATATTCCACCTTTGGGGGCACCTGGTTGTATTGCTCCCTGTGAATCATATTGCTTTGTTCGAGTTCCTTCAACTGCTGACTTAACGTTTTGTGCGCAATGCCCAAAAGGCTGTCCTTCAGTTTCCCATACCGTACAACTTTATCCCGGGCGATCAGCGTCAATATGACCAGCTTCCATTTCCCCCCGATGATTGAGAGCGTATAGTTGATCGGACAGTCCTCATACTTTTTTATTTCAGCGTCGTCCATCGTTACGCTCCTTTACTCACTTTCTATTTAGTATATAACTTTAAGGTGCATACTTTACATTCATTATATGAGATGGTACCGTTAAAAATCAAGAAGAACAGATAATCTGTTGATTAGTTTTAAGGGAGGTAAGTGGATTTTATGAAGATGATTGCATTTAACGGAAGCCCGAGAAAAACTTGGAATACGGCAACCTTGCTTGATAAAGCACTGGAA
>DATMXR010000122.1:0-13735 GCA_035561315.1 Feifaniaceae bacterium | reverse complement strand
GGGCCTGCGGACGGTTGCGGGCATTCCGCTTTCGGAATTTGAAGCGCGGTTTCAACAATCGTTTGAAGCGTTTTATCCCCGGGCAATCGATGCGCTGACGAAAAAAGGCTGGCTCGCTCTCTCCCCGACGCACGCGTATCTGACAAATGCGGGGCTGGATATGCAGAACGCGGCGCTGCAGTATTTTTTAAATGAGGAGCCCATAACATAAAACGGGATGGCTAATTGCCATCCCCTTCCACAACATAAATTTTTACCGGTTTATTCAGCCTCTGCGCGCGGCTTATGGTATAACGCGTGCCGGTGGAAACGCCGTCCCACACCGCCACCACCATATCCGCCGCGTCCACGATCTGATCGTTGCGCGCAAGCGGGGCCAGCTTGCCTAACATGTCATAGTTTGGCCGGAACACGCGCACGGGAATGCCGCGGCTGTTCGCGTACTTTTCCGCCAAAGCGTCAACGCCGTACGCGCCGCCGGTAATGATCTCCTCAGCCTCCGGCGGGATGTACTTTGCAATATCGACGTCCCGCAGCGTGCGGGAGCCGACGACCGCCACCTTCATATTAGTCGATGCGCAGCACGCTCATGAAGGCCTCGCTCGGGACCTCCACGGAGCCTACCTGCCGCATGCGCTTCTTGCCTTCCTTCTGTTTTTCGAGCAGCTTCTTTTTGCGCGTGATGTCGCCGCCGTAGCATTTGGCCAATACGTCCTTGCGCACGGCCTTCACGGTTTCGCGGGCGATCACCTTGCCGCCGATCGCCGCCTGTATGGGGATCTCAAACTGCTGGCGCGGGATGACGTCCTTCAGTTTTTCCGCCACGTTACGGCCCTTGCTGTACGCCTTGTCCCGGTGGACGATCGTGGAGAGCGCGTCGCACATATCGCCGTTCAGCAGAAAATCAAGCTTCACGAGGTCCGAGCGCATATACTCCTTGAGCTCATAATCAAAGGAAGCGTAGCCGCGCGAACGGGACTTGAGTTGATCGAAGAAATCGTAGATGATCTCGTTGAGCGGCAGCTCGTAATGGATGTTGACGCGCGTCTCCTCCATGTACTTCATGTCTATGAATATGCCGCGCTTTTCCTGGCACAGCTCCATAATGGTGCCCACGTAGGTAGAAGGCGTCATGATGTGCGCGTCCACCATGGGTTCTTCCATGTAGGCGATCATCGCCGGGTTGGGAAGGTTGGAGGGGTTGTCTATCACGCGCTCCTCCCCGTCCTGCATTTTCACGCGGTACACGACGCTTGGCGCGGTGGTGACAAGGTCGAGATCGAATTCGCGCTCCAGCCGTTCCTGCATGATCTCCATATGCAGCAGCCCTAAGAACCCGCAGCGGAACCCGAAGCCCAGCGCGATGGAGGTTTCCGGCTCGTAGGTCAGGGACGCGTCGTTGAGCTTTAATTTATCGAGCGCGTCCTTTAAATCGTTGTAACGCGCGCCGTCCGCGGGATAGATGCCGCAGAACACCATGGGGTGCGCCTGCTGGTAGCCGGGCAGAGCTTCTTTGGCGGGGTTTTCGGCGTCCGTTATGGTATCGCCCACCTTGGTTTCCGCCACGCTTTTGATGGAGGCGGCGATATAGCCGACCTCGCCCGCCGTCAGTTCTTCCACCGGGCGGTGGCCGGGCGTAAACACGCCGACCTCCGTCACGTCGAACTCATGGCCGGAGCTCATCATGCGGATGCGCGTGCCCGCGCGAACCGTGCCTTCCTTGACGCGCACATAGCTCACGGCGCCCTTGTAATTGTCGTAGTAACAATCGAATATCAGCGCCTGGAGCGGCGCTTCGCTGTCCCCCTTGGGCGGCGGGATAAGATCGACCAGCTGGCTGAGTACCATGGGCACGTTTTCGCCGGATTTTGCGGAAACGCGCGGCGCGTCCTCCGCGGGAATGCCTATGACGTCCTCGATCTCTCTGATGGTGTGCTCCGGCTGCGCGCTGGGCAGGTCTATTTTATTGATGACGGGCATGATCTCAAGCCCGTTGTCGATCGCGAGGTATACGTTTGCAAGCGTCTGCGCCTCTATGCCCTGCGTGGCGTCCACAACGAGCAGGGCGCCTTCGCACGCGGCTAAAGCGCGGCTGACCTCGTAGGTAAAATCCACATGGCCCGGCGTATCGATGAGGTTGAACATATACTGCTTGCCGTCGGTATGGGTGTAGAACATGCGCACGGCGGTGGCTTTTATTGTAATGCCGCGCTCGCGCTCGATATCCATCGTATCCAAGAGCTGCTCCTCCATATCCCTTTTGGATACGGTATCGGTCAGCTCCATCAGGCGGTCGGCAAGCGTGGATTTGCCGTGATCGATATGGGCGATGATGCAGAAATTGCGTATCTGTTCACGCGGAAAAGCCATAGTACCTCCGTCTTTCCCTATGCGGCGTTTGTATTCAGAATTGATGATACCGTATCGGAGTGCCAATTGCAAGAAGCGGCTTTTCCGTGAATACCCGCCTGTGATACAATACACAAAACGGCGGGAGGGGTGCGTATGTCTAAAGTCGAACAGGCGGCCGAAGGCTTAAAGAAGCACGGCTTTCAGGTGCGGATTTTAAAGGACGCGCGGGCGGCGAAGGAAGCCGCGCTCGCTTTGATACCGGAGGGTGCGAGCATAGGGTTCGGCGGCTCCGTCACCGTGCGCGACATGGGGCTGTACGAAACCTTGCAGGAAGCGGGCCACCCCGTTTACTGGCACTGGAAATGCGAGAAGGAAGAGGTGCCCGCCGTACACGCGGCGGCGCAGAAAGCGGACGTATACCTTTGCTCCGCGAACGCCGTATTGAAATCCGGCGCGCTTCTGAATATCGACGGGACGGGCAACCGCGTCGCAAGCCTCATCTACGGGCCCGGGCGGGCGATCGTCATCGCGGGGGAAAACAAGATCTGCGAAAATTATGAGGACGGTTTAGACCGCATCAAGCGGGAAGCCTGCCCGCAAAACGCGCGGCGGCTGGGGCTTTCGGTCCCCTGCGCAGTAACGGACCGCTGTTCGGACTGCACCTCCCCCGAGCGGATGTGCCACATCACGGCGCTTCTGGAACGCCCCGCCAACGCCGTGAAGGACGTGCATGTGCTGCTGGCGGAGGAAAGTTTGGGATACTGAAGGCGCATCTTTCATAACCTATACGGAACAGAAGAAGCTGCTCAGCAGGCAGCTTCTTTGGTACATGCTGGAAGGAGGGAACCTGCCCCGTGCGGCAAACGTTATATAAGCAAAAGCCAAGGAGGTTAGAATGATGAAGAAACCGATACTGCTGATCGCTTCGCTCGCTTTCGCCGCACTGCTTGCATTAAGCGGCTGCTCGCCCAACGCGACGCCGGCCGAGCCCACGGCCGCGCCCGGCGAATCGCCCGCAACCGGCATGCCCAACCCGATTGCGGAAGTGGAAAGCGCCGCGGACTTTGAGCGGCTCAACGTGAAAATTGACGCGCCCGAAGACGCCCTGGACGTCAGCTACCGCATCATTGCGGACAAAACGGCGGAAGTTCGATTTACGCTCGACGGTGTCTCCTACGTCTACCGTTCCGCGAACACCGGCACGGAGGAGGATATTTCCGGCGTATATACGGAGTTTGACGAGCGCAGCGACATCAGCGTGGACGGCATGGACTGGTACGCCATCATCAACATCAGCACCAACAAGGACGCGGGCGCATTGGCCAGGTGGCAGTATCTCCCCGTTCAGTTCTCGCTGTATACGGAAGATCATGTGGACCCCGAAGCGTTCGCCGAATTCGCCACGGACCTTGCGTACCGCGCGTTCAAGGACAATACTTCCCTTCCGAGCCCCGCTCCGGTAGGATGACCGATGACTTCTATACAAAAACGCCCCGCTCTCTTTTTTGAGAACGGAGCGTTTTTGTATCGCTGTTTACCGGTCCACAAAAGGTTCCTCCGGCTGGCCGCCGCGTGCGGCAAGGCGCGAGCGGTTGATGCCTTCCGCGATGATGTGTGCCTGGAGATCCGGGTGCACCGGCACAAAGCCCCAGTACAGAAGGGCGACCACGCCGAAAAAGAACCCCCACGCGAAGCTCGTCTGGTATCCCTTCCTTTTTGCAAGGGACTGCACCGCAAAGCCCATTCCGATTGCGGCGCCCACGCCAAGCAGCAAAATTAAAAATCCGACAGAGAAGCTCTTATATGCGATGTTCGTCATAGTATCCATACCCGTTCCTTTCTCTTTTTACATGGAGCAACGGCTTCGCGCCGCTTCCCTTTTATCCGAAATTCAATGTGGATTTGTCCACCCGCGCGAGCCTTCCGTCTTTCAATTCAAATATTTTGTCCGCGTTGCGGATGGTCGTGAGGCGGTGCGCGATCGCGATGATGGTGCACGACCCGGCCAGCTCGTTGATGGCGTTCTGTATTTCACGCTCCGTTTCCACATCCACCGACGCCGTCGCCTCGTCCAGTATGATGATGGGGGCGCGCCGCAGCACCGCGCGCGCGATGGCCACGCGCTGCTTCTGCCCGCCGGAAAGGCGCGCGCCGCGCTCGCCCACACGGGTCCCGTATCCGCCGGGCATATCCATGATGTCCTCATGGATATGCGCCGCCTTCGCCGCGGCCACGACCTCCTCCATCGCCGCGTTTTCCGCCGCGTAGCCGATGTTTTCCGCGATGGTGCCGTAGAACAGGAACGTATCCTGCATGACGGGCGCGATGTTCCGGCGCAGGCTGTCTATGGTGACGTGCTTGATATCCTTGCCGTCGATGAGCACCCGCCCGGAGGTCGGGTCATAGAAGCGGGAAATAAGCTGCGTCAATGTCGTTTTACCCACGCCGGTGGGGCCTATGAGCGCGATCATCTCCCCCGGTTCGCAGGCAAAGCTGACGTCGCGCAGCACTTCCTGGTCCTTTTCGTAGCCGAACTGCACGTTTTCAAACTCTATTTTCCCTCGCACCGGGCCGATATCCGCGGCGTCCGGCTCGTCCACGATATCCGAGGGCGCGTCCATGACGGCCATGACGCGCTCCGCCCCCGCGTAAGCCTGCTGGGTATCCTCCAGGAGCTTCGCAAAGCCGGTGATGGGCGCGTAAAACAGCGCGAGATAGAGCAAAAACGCCACGATATCCGCAACGTCCATTTCCCCGTTGAGCGCAAGCGCGCCGCCCACGCCCGCCACGATCAATGTGCCGATGGAGGAAAAGAACTCGACCGAGGGGTGGAATATGGCGCTTTTCTGCAGCGCCTTCAATATGGCGGCAGTATAGTCGCGCGCCTGCGCGCCGACGTTTTCCTCCTCGGCGCGTTCCTTGCCGAACGCCTGTATTTCATGGATGCCCGAAAAATTGTCCTGCAGCTTGGAGTTCAGCGCCCCCAGCTTCGCCTGCGCCACATGAAAATGCGGGCGTATCTTTGTGAGGAACACATAGCCCGAGATCGCGATCAGCGGCAGCGGGATACACGTTAAAAGCGCCAGCTTCACATTGATGGAGAGGAGCATGACGAGCACGCCGACGAGCGTAATGAGGTTCGTGAGCATTTCGGGTATGATGTGCGCGTACAAAAGCTCGAACGTCGCCGTATCGTTGACGACGCGGCTCATCAGATCCCCCGTCTGCCTCTCATGGAAAAAGCGCATGGAAAAGCTCTGTATCTTCTTGTACAGCTTGACCCGTACGCCCTCCACCAGATTCCACGCGGCGACATGGGCGTAATAATTGCTGGCATAGCGGAACAGCACGCGGAGCAGGTAGACCCCCGCGAGCGCCGCCGTAAGATACAGGACCTTTTCAAGCGAGTCCTGTTGAAGCCCCGATGTGAGCGCCTTCGTGATCTCAGACAGCAGCATGGGAGCTATCAGATTCAACAGGGTCATCAGCAGCGTGGAGAGTATGGCGATTGCATACAGCCCCTTGAACCGCTTCGCATCCCCCATCATTCGGAACAGCAGCTTCATGATACCTCCGGTTTTCGTCCCGCATACGGCTGTAACGTATGCGTATTCCGTAACAGTATACCCCGTTGTTCCCAATGTTTCAATGCGCGGCGGCCGGGGCATGCCTTCCCCGCGCCGCAAAAAGCAGAAAAAATCCCCTCCGCAAAAGCGAAGGAGAGCCCTTCCGTTTTCTTTACTTCATGCCAAACAGGAACCGGGTGACCCGGAAGCGGCGGAGCAACTCGTACCCCGCGAGGGAGAATAAGAGAGAGACAACTGCGATCAGCAGGAACTTCGCAAAAAGGGGCAGCGGCAAAGGCACTACAAAAAAGCCAACCGCCATCATGACGGAATGGTGCAGGATATATACCGGAAACGACGCGCCGGCGCAATGGGCAAGCGCCTTCCCCGGCTTATTGCAGTACGCCTGCGACAGCCCGAGGAGCGTGAGTATCATGAGCCAGGCCGCAAGCTCGGGCGTAAAGCCGCCCGTATAACCGGTGAGGTCCGAAAAATCCGTAAAGTAGGACGGCAGGAAATTCAGGTACCCGCCCGTATACCCATACTGCTGCACGCGGGCAAGGTAGCCCTGTATGGGTACGATAAACACAACGCCGAACAGGAACGGCACGGCAAGCCGCAAAACGCGCTCTTTCACATATTCCCCCGGCGCGCGCTTTTTTAACGCATAATACGCGGATATGCCCGCGATACAAAACATCAGCGGCATAAGCCAATAGCTCGAAAGGAGCACAAACCAGGAGGAGAACGCATTGACCGCGTCCTTGATATAATTCGGCTCCCATTTGTCAAATATCCGCGCCGTATGGAAGGGAAACAGCATGAGAATGCAGCCTGTCCGCAGCCAGTCCAGCCCAAAGTTGCGCGGCACCCGCGCCCCGGCCTCAATTTGCGTTTCCATATGGGGTCCCTTTCCATTCTTCATATGTGACGGCGTAGCGCAGCTCATCCTGCCACTTCCCGTCCTTATACCGTACGCATTTGAATACGACCTCGCGCCGCATGCCGCATTTTTTCATGACGGCCTCGGAAGCAAGGTTGTTCGCATTGCAGCAGGCGGTGACCTTCCTGAGCCCCAGTTCCGCAAACCCAATGCGGATCAGCCGCCGCGCGATTTCGGTGCCGTACCCCTTTCCCCAGTAGGGCGGCAAAAGCATATAGCCGATCTCCGCGTTGCCGGGGTCGGTTGAGAGGAGCTTGAGGTTGCCCATGCCGACGGGCTCCCCATTCGGCAGCGATGCGGTATATTCATAAAGCAGCCGGTCGGGCTTTCGGATATCTTCGAGCGTGCGCGTGAAATAGGGTTCGTACGCCTCCGGGCTTTTGCATGCGTCGATCAGCGTATACCGCATGACCTCGGGGCTTGCGTACATGGCGTAATACAAAGAAAAGTCGTTCTCCTCCACATTCCTGAGAACCACAAT
The DNA here is from genome assembly GCA_035561315.1 of Feifaniaceae bacterium. Classification (GTDB taxonomy): domain Bacteria; phylum Bacillota; class Clostridia; order Christensenellales; family CAG-138; genus JAEYLA01. The sequence goes on along the minus strand of DATMXR010000122.1, from coordinate 6,393 downwards.
ACCCGGGCGTTCTTCCATACGCACCTCTGAAAGAATATATTTATAGAAAGAAACCAAATCCAGTATATCACAGATCGGAGCGGTACGATGGCGGCTTTCCCTATCCTTTAAGCGCTTTTTGCATGAACTCCTCCGTCGATACCCCGCTTGGCCGGTTATATCTGCCCAAATGATAGAGGCTCGCGGGGTTGCGCTCGATATAGTTCATGCGTTCCCGGCAGGTCAGCGTCACGGCAAATCCCGTTTCCCGCAATACCGCTTCGGTATCGTCGTCCCAGCTTCCATAGGGGTAGGTGAATGTGGAAGCAGAAAACCCACAGTTTTCTTCCATGGCGGTCTTGAATACTTCGATATCCGCCTTCAATACGGACTCATGCGCTTCCCTGCTCTCCCAGTTCTTTCGCTTGACGCCCTGCCGCCCATTATTGATGCTGTGCAGCGCATAGGTATGGCTGGCGATCTCCACCCGGCCGGATTCTTCAAGCGCGCGGATGTCTTCCCAGGCAAGGTACGCGTAAGCCGGGTTTTGGTCCATCAGCTCCGAGGCCTTCTGCGTATAGCTGCCCACGACGGACACGACCGCCTTCATATCCATGCGCTCGAGTATGGGCAGCACGTAGACAAGGCTGCTGTAGTATCCGTCGTCAAACGTGATCATGACGGGTTGATCCGGAAGCTCCGTCCTGCCGTTGACATAATCGACAAGGTCCCTGGGCAGCACGGCGGTATACCCCTGATTTTTCAGATACAGCAGGTCCTTTTCCAGCTGCGCGGGGGAAACGGTATAGTTGTTGGCCCGCTGCGGGTCCTTCAGCACGGCATGGTACATGATGATGGGCAGACGCACCGCCGAAACCGCGTCCGCCCGCATAACCTCCACCGCGCCGCCGTCGTCAAACAGCAGCACGAACAGGAACAGCGCGGCACAGACGGAAAGCAGGCCCGCGGCGCGCTTTTTTAACAGCCGTACCGCCGCTTTCATTGGACCACCTCCTGCGCGAGCCCGTCCGCCCGGATATAGCCGCCTTCCTCCAGCTTTTCCACCGGCATGCGGCTGCGTTCCAGAAACCGCACGATATTGTATACGTCGATCCAGATCTGGTTGGTGCCGTCGATCTGGCTGTCGTCAAATATCAGCTGCATGCCGAAATGCAGGTGCGGCACCTTCACGTTGTTGACATCCTCCTTGGTGCTGTACCCCGTCATGCCCATGTAGCCGATCACATCCCCCGCGCGGACGGCGGACCCTTCCCTGAGGCCCTCCGCGTAGGGGCTGCCCTTTCTCAAATGCGCATAGTAGTAATACCGCAGCTTGTCGTGGCTGCGTATGCCTACGCGCCAGCCGCCGTACTGGTTCCAGCCCAGCTTTTCCACCACCCCGCCTTCCACCGCGATGATGGGCGTGCCGATGGAGCCGCACAGGTCGTTGCCCAGATGCAGCCGCTTGTACCCGTAGGTGCGGGGGTTGCCGAAATCGTCATAATGCCCGAAATTGTAGCCCTTGGCGACAGGAGAATACACCTTGAGCCCGTATCCGGCGGATTTTCCGTCCTTTTCCCCGTCATGCTCGCCTACGAACTGGGAGAGTACGGCCGTATACGCTTCCTTATAATAGGACCAGTAGCGCATTTGGGATGTGATGTCCTCCAACTTTTCGCCGCTTCGCAGGCGTTCCACAAGGGCGTCCATCGCCGCGCTTCTTTTCCCTTTTTTAAATACGCCGCCGTTTTTTGCCGCCGTGTAGGCCAACAGGTCGATCCAGTTCAGCTTGACTCCCCCGGATTTATGCGATTCCACGTCGTATTGGTATGCCTGCTCCAGCACCTCGAGCGGGACGCCGAACTCCACCCAGTGGATATACTCCTTTTCCTCTATCTCTTCCTCGCCCCCCGAAGAGGAGGACACGGCCGTGAAGCCGCCCGGGAGGGAGAAAAACAGCGCGCCCAAAACCAGGCACAGCAGCAGCAGGGCGGCAATATGCCCGGTTAAGCGCGGCCCGTTCCGTTTGCCGTTTTTTTTCAACAAAAAGCACCCGCCCTCTTTTGCTCCTACATGGAGCATATGAAGCGGATGCCGCCTGCATGTATCGGAAAAGGCGATTCCTTTTTGCGCCCCTTATAAAACTACCGGGGCATGGCGTAGGTCATGGACAAAATCACCATAAAGACCACGCCCAGCAAAAACATCAGGGCGATGACGGCGGAAATAATCCTTGTCGACCGTTTCATAGCGTGTTCCTCTTCCTGGATTTTATTTGGGGTCATTCGAACGTAAGCCTGCCCTTGCCCGCCTCTGTCTTCAATTCCGGCGAGCTTCCGCCTTTGAGCGCGATATCCTCGTAGAGCTCCACCACGAAGAGGCCCGCGCCGTTTTCGCCGCCTTTCGCGTTGAGCGTGGCGCTTCTTTCCGCCTGCAGCGCGCCTACTTTCGCGCCGTTGTGCTCGCCGGTATTGCTCGCTGTGAAAACCGCGTCCTCCATCAAAATGAGCGTGCCGTCCGTTTTCACGGCGTTGTCCCCCGCGGCCTCGCAGGTAAGGGCGGCGCGCGGATACAGCGTAATGTCCCCGCGGCCCGTGGCTACTGCAAAAGAAACGGCCGACACGTTAAGCGCGCCGTCCTGCTGGAGATTCAGGCCTAAAGAGACGATGCCGCTCCCCCCGCCCGAAAGCGTAAGCGAGCTTTCCTGCGCAATCGTGAGCGCCCCCGCGGCCTGTATGGCGTTGGACTGCGCGGTGATGCTCGTATCCTCAGCAAAAACCGTGCCGCTCCCCAAAAGGCCCAGCCCCGTTTGGCGCGCCGCAATAGAAATCCCGTTGAGCGCAATGGAGCAGCCGTCCTCCAATCGGATGACGCACGGCGCGCTCCCCGATACCGTATGCCCGCCGCCTATGATCTCGACAGGTCCGCGCGCGGCGGTAAGCTTGAGCATGGCGTCCTCCAGATCGATATCCGCTTTAAGCCGCGCGGATGGGCCGCCGGACTCAAAAAAATCCAGCAGTTCCCGCGCGGACGTGATTTCATTTTTGGAAACGGACCCGGGCGCTTCCTCCTTTGCGGCGGGGTTTGACGCGCAGCCGGAAAGGAGCAGTACAAACGCCAGGCAGAGCGCAGCGGGCTTTTTCATATGGTTCAGGCCTCCGCAATACTTTCTTTATTGTACCATGCATGAACACGGAATACCAACCGGCGCTTGTGAACAATTTGATATGGATGTTACAATTCCGAATGTTCGGATTTTATAAGCCTGCCTTTTATGCCGACCGCCGCCTATTGACATCGTTAATAGGATACGTTATGCTGTTCTATGTTTGAGAATGACTAGGGTTCACAGGAAGGATGTTTGATCATGCGTAAGCGGTATGATGTTGTGATCGTTGGCGCGGGCCCCGCGGGAATATTCGCCTCTTTAGAGCTGATGGACAAGAAGCCGGGCATAAATGTTCTGCTTGTCGACCAGGGGCGGAGCCTTATTAACCGCACCTGCCCGGCGCGCACTTCGGGCAAGTGCGTCAATTGCAAACCCTGCGCCATTATGAACGGATGGTCCGGCGCCGGCGCGTTTTCCGACGGAAAGCTTTCCCTTTCCCACGAGGTCGGCGGGAATATCACGGATTACATGCCCCCGCATGAAGCGCAGGCGCTCATCGATTATGCGGATCAGATCTATACAAAATTCGGCGCGCCCGAAACCGTGCACGGCCGCAACAACCCCAAGGTAAGCGAGATCGCCTACGAGGCGAGCCGCTACAACATCCACCTGGTGCGCTGCCCCGTGCGCCACATGGGCACGGAGTATTCCGCGTCCACGCTGCAGAACATGTACGACGCGCTCATAAAGACGGAAGGCTTTACCTTTATGGAGCGCACCTCCGCCCGCGAGATCCTTGTGGAGAACGGGAAGGCGGCGGGCGTTGTATTGCAGACTGCCGACGGCGAAACGGTTCAAGTGGAAGCTGGAAAAGTCGTGCTTGCCCCCGGCCGCGGCGGCGCCGCCTGGCTGGCGCAGGAGGCCGCGCGCCTTGGCGTGGAGACCCGCAACAACGAGGTGGACATCGGCGTGCGCGTGGAGGTTCCCAACTCCATTATGGACCACCTCACCCAGGAGCTTTACGAAGCGAAGCTGGTGTACTATTCGGATACGTTTGAAAACCGTGTGCGCACGTTCTGCATGAACCCCGGCGGCATCGTCAGCGAGGAGCATTACGAGGGCGGCATCGCCGTGGTCAACGGCCACAGCTACCACGAGCAGGAGCGCCGCACGCAGAATACGAATTTCGCGCTGCTGGTTTCCACCCGCTTCACGCAGCCCTTCAACGCGCCCATCCGGTACGGCAACTATATCGCCCAGCTCGGCAATATGCTCACCGGCGGCGGCATCATGGTGCAGCGGCTTGGCGACCTTTTGCAGGGGCGGCGGACGGACGCATCCCGTTTAAAGAAATCCACCACCGAGCCCACGCTCAACACCGCGGTGCCCGGGGACTTATCCTTTGTGCTGCCCCACCGGCATCTGACGAGCATCATAGAGTCCCTGCGCGCGTTCGATCACATCGCGCCGGGCCTGTATTCCAAGAATACGCTGCTCTACGGCGTGGAGGTCAAGTTCTACTCCTCCAAGGTGGCGGTGGACAACCGCTTCCAGACCGCCATAGAGGGGCTTTACGCCATCGGCGACGGCGCGGGCATCACCCGCGGGCTGATGCAGGCGAGCGTGACGGGCGTCGTTGTGGCGCGCGATATTGTGTCCAACGCGTAAAAAATCAGGTCGTCACCCGTTTGAAAGCCGCGGCATGCGCTCCTGCGCCGCGGCTTTTGTGTTATGATGAAGGTAAGAGCGGCAACGAAAATCCCGGTTGAGGAGGAAGTATGCGAATCGACCACATTGCGCTGTTCACGGAGGATATCGAGCGGCTGCGCGCGTTTTACTGCGCCTACTTTGGCGCGGCGTCCAACGCCATGTATTATAACCCCCGCACGGGCCTGAAAACATACTTCCTTTCGTTTTCAGACGGCGCGCGGCTGGAGCTGATGTCGCGCCCGGACGCCGCGGGCCCCGTCCCTTCCGCCTGCCGGACGGGATACGCGCACCTGAGTTTTTCTCTGGGCGGCAGGGAAGAGGTTGACCGCCTGACGTCCCTTCTGATACGGGACGGTTATACCTGTTCCGGCGGGCCGCGCACGACAGGGGACGGATATTATGAAAGCTGCGTGCTGGACCCGGACGGAAACCGGATCGAACTGACGGTGTAGTTTTTTAAGCCTCTTGCTTTACACCCGCCCGCCGCAACGGCAGGCGGGTCATCCTGTCAAAAAACGCCTTGGGGGTCCGGGGGCCGCAGCCCCCGGAGGGCTTCCAACCGCCGCCAGCGACAGGCGCGGTGGCGGCGGAAGGCCTTGCGGCGCAAGGCTTTCCTTGCAGGAACAACCGCCCGTGTCGTAGGCACAGGTTGTTCCTGTAACCTTCGAAAAAGTGTCGCAAGACACTTTTTCGACAAGCAAGCCCGCCCGCCAGAGTGGCAGGCGGGTTTTGTTATACCAAATACAATGGGCGGCCTGTCTTTCACAGCCTATATAGATGAACCGATATGCATCGTTTTTCATAGTATGGTACAGAAGCATACATACGTTTACGGCTGTGTTTTTTCAGCGTGTTTTGGCCTTGCCTCCGCGTTGAGAGGCAAGGGCGCAAAACGCCATTACTACAGATAAGGAGATACCCTATGGATATTGCATTACAAATTGAACGCCTGGCTTCCGGCTCTGTTGCTTCCGGTGCGAATGTGCTGTTCGACAACATCGTGTTTTCAGCGGGCAACATTACATATAACCCGGCTACGGGCGTCATCACGTTCAATGAGACGGGGCGATTCGTATTCCACTGGTGGGTGGCTACCCAATCTTCCTCCTCAACGAACGGCACGGTCTTCTCCGTTTCCTCCTCGCAGGGCGACCTTCTCGAAGGAAATTCCCCGCTGAAAACCGGAGAGGTCAAGGGCGTTGGCATATTGGAGGTGGCTGCACCGGGCATTACCGCGTCCCTGGTCAACACCAGTACGGCAACCGTCTTTTACCCGGACCAGGTTCCTGTAAAAGCCACGCTGGTCATCGTTCAGGATGACATTGCCTCCTCCGGGCCGACCGGGCCTACGGGACCCACCGGTGATACCGGACCTACCGGCGATACCGGACCTACCGGCGATACCGGCCCGACTGGCGGCACCGGTCCCACCGGAGATACCGGCCCGACCGGCGATACCGGTCCAACTGGCGATACCGGCCCGACTGGCGGCACCGGTCCCACCGGAGATACTGGTCCGACTGGCGATACCGGCCCGACCGGTGCTGCTGGTCCGACTGGCGGCACCGGTCCCACCGGCGACACCGGCCCTACCG
>DATMXR010000121.1:0-10699 GCA_035561315.1 Feifaniaceae bacterium | reverse complement strand
AGTTTATCCCGCAATTTGAATATGCAATCCATTTCCACCGCCGGCCCGCGCACGATATCCTCCGCCAACGTCCGGCAGCTCGGGGAGCCGCAGGAGCCGCAGTCCAGGCCCGGCAGCGTCTTTACGATGGCCTCCATACGGTCCATCATGCGCATGGCCTCGTTCACATCATCCGAAAGGCGCATGATGCTACGCGGCTCGAAGGACCTGCTGTAGCGTATGATGGGGGAATTCACATACTCCTGCACGTGCGCGTCCCGCTCAAGGTCCGTGCGGGCGAACGCGTTCGCGAGCCTGCGGTTGCGGTTTTTGGAAACAAACTGATTTTCAAAAAGCAGCGGGCCGCCCACGCAGCCGCCCACGCAGGCGGAGGCCTCCACCAGCTGCAGCTTTTTGAGGCGCTCGTTGTCGATCTCCTCCAGGCACTGTATGACGTTGTAGATGCCGTCCACCGCGAGGTAATGCTCCGTGCCGACCGCGGCGCTCAAGCCCCCCACCACCGCGGTGCCCATGCCGTACGCGCCCGCGGGGTACGCGACGTCCCGGTGCGGGCCGCCCTCCCCCATGTGCTCGAGCAGCAGCGCGTACAGGTCCAGCAAAGAAAACACGCCGTTGACCTCGCTCGTTTCGATGCCGAGCGGGCTTTTGATGTTGGTCATGCGCGCCGCGCAGGGGGAAATATAATAGCAGCCCACGCTCTCCCGCGGGACGCCCGTCTTTTTGCAGAATTCGGTCTTGGCCACGCGCGCGGAGATCTCCGCGGCGGAAACGAAGGGTGAAAGATTGTCGATCAGGTTTGGGAACATGGCGGTGACAAGGCGCGGTATGACCGGGCAATTGCAGGAGATGACGGGGAAGTTCGCCTCGCCCGAGCGCAGGTAGAGCCTGAGCGCCTCGGCCTCGATCTCCGCGCCGCGCGCCTCCTCATAGATGGCGTCGAACCCCAGGGCGTACAGCGACTCAAAAAGGTCCCCCAGGTCCCCCTGCAGACGGAACTGGGAGTAGATGGGCGCGCAGGGCACGACGATGTTGTATTTGAACAGGTTGAGCTCGCCAAGCGGCGTGGTCACCGCCGTCATGGCATGATGGGGGCAGGCGCGCAGGCACTCCCCGCAGTCGATACACCGCTCGTCGATGATGACCGCCTTGCCCCGCTGTACGCGGATGGCCTCCGTGGGACAGTTTTTGATGCAGTTGGTGCAGCCGACGCATTTTCTGCGGTCCACCCTGACCGAATGCTTGTACAACATAAGACCCTCCGTGATGCTCTACATTGTGCCGGAAGCTCCGTTTAAATAATACTTCGCTTCGATGCGCGTGCCCTTGCCCAATTCGCTTTCGATATGGAAGAAATGCGAATGCCGCCGGATATTGGGCAGGCCCATGCCCGCGCCAAACCCTAAATTGCGCACGCTTTCGGGTGCGGTGGAATAGCCTTCGGTCAGCGCCAGCGCAATGTCCGCTATCCCGGGACCCGAATCCTCGCTGACCAATATGACCTCCTGCGGCGTGACCTCCAGGCTTATTGTCCCGCCGACGGAGTGGATGATCAGATTCATTTCCGATTCAAAAGCGGCGATCGCAACGTCGCGAACGACCGCCGGAGAAATGCCAAGCTTTTTCAATACCGCTTTGATTTTGCTGGAAGCCTCGCCCGCCGTATCGAATTCCCCATGGGCGACACGAAAAACCTGCACAAATGCCGCGCCCATATTCATCCTCTTTTGCAGCCCGTCAGCCCCGCGCCATAAAGCATGCCGCAGCACTCATAAAGCGAAAGCATCGTGCTTAAAAGCACGATGTTCTGCGCCTTGGCGCGCTCCAGGATATCCTCCTCCACCATTTTGCCGGATACGAACACCACGCAGGGAAGCTCCAATACTTCCGCGGTGCGTATGACGTGCGCGTTCACCAGGCCGGTCAGGAGCAGCGTTTCGGCGTCCATAAACGCCAGCACGTCGCTCATGAGGTCCGCGCCGAAGGCGGAAGTCACCTCGCGCTCCAGCTGCTCCGCGCAGCACAATACGCGTGCGTCCAATAATTCCGCCACCCTGGCTATTTTCATCCGCGTCCTCCGGTGGAGAGATTCACGCCATAGCGGATACCTGCTGCGCGAGCGTCGCGTAAGCGTGTGCGATATATAAATGAGTGTACTTCATTTTGGACGAAAAATCCACAAAACTTTCGGTATCGTAGCCGGAAAGCTCCGTAAGCGCGTCCTCATACTTGTTAAAGCACGTTTCCATGGCCGACAGCACCGGATTGCTCCCCGCGCCTTCCGCCAGAAACACATCCTTGGCTGCCTTCAATTCCGTGAGCAGCGCCGCGGCTTTGCTTTTGCCCTCCTCGGGCTTTTGCTGTTCCTTGTCGAACGTGAGAGAAGCGTCCGCTATTTCCTTCTGCAGGGTATTGAGCGCGGCGAAGCCGTTGCGTATGCGGGTAAGCTGCGCTTCCGTCGCCGTGACGCGCAGCGTGCTCATGGGCGCTAAAAACGTATAGAGCGCGCTGTCCAGCCCTTCCGTCTTCAGTTGCTCGCGCACCTGGTCCAGGCTTCCCCGCTCGGTATACGCCGCGGCAAGCACGCGGTATTTGCCCGCGTCCTCCATCACGTAGCCGCCCGCGCCGCGTTTTTGGAGCGCTTCCGCCTCCGTTTCCGCGTTGGTTTGGGTGCTGAACACGCCCATCTGCAGCGCGAAGCATTCCATGGCGGGCAGCTCCACCTCCGCCGTTACGGTGTTACCCGAAGCGACAGACCCGCCCGCCGTCGCTTCCGGCACCTGCACAATTCCATCCGGCGTGGCCTCTGCGGGAGCCCCCTTGATCTGATTGTCCACCCATGTGAACACGGGCGCCACCACGTTTTGCGCGATCCAGGTGCCCGCAGCCGAGGCGCTGACCAGGTATACCACCGCGGCGATCACGATCAAGGCCAGTATCGCCTTACCCGCGCTCCCGCCGCCTTCGGACGCCGCGCGGCGCCTTTTCCGCTTTTTCCGCCGAAATTCCATACCCTCTTCCCCCTTGTCTTGTCCGTGTATCGAGCAACTGACGAAAAGATAGCTGGCGGATATGCGAGAGATTTTGCCGTCCCGCTAAGCCGAAGAAGCGCCGCGCAGCAGCGCTGCGCGAAGCGGATGAGGCAACGCGGGTCGGTAAAAGATCCGCATAGACACCGGCTACAGTTGAGGAAGCTGCTCTAGTACAAGGTATGTGGCGGCGGACAAATTATGCCGCCTGTGTGAAGGCGGCATAAGCGTTAAAAAGGGCATGCGCATATTTTTTTCATAAGGTATCGCCGCCTGCGGGCCGTCGCGACTTTTAGCGGGGGCTTCGCCTCCGCACCTCCGCTGTTTTTAAGTGAGGGGGGGTGAAATGGAAGTGTCTCAACGAAAAGTGTGATGCCCCCGCGTTTTTTGCCGCACGTAACAAGAAACATGGCTCCCTCTGATGAGGGAGGCTTAGCGTTTAGCCCCACATCCTATTCTTACATATTCGTCGGCGTCTTAAGCGTCGATACCTTACGGCCTGCTCTTTGGCCCGCGGCGCTCGGCGCGCTTCTCCGGGCGTTTTTCCTGCCGCTTCTCCTGCTTAGGCTGTTTGGGCAGCACCTCGTAGGGCGCGTCCTCGTTGCCTGCGGCGTCCTCCTGCAGCCCGTGGGCCAATATGATGGGCGGCAGTGAGCCGGAATCGGAGAAAACGTCGTATTCCTCCGTCGCGGGGCCGAGCGCGATGGCGTTGCTGACGTATTTCTTGAGCGTGAAGCGGAATGTGGAGCCCTCCCCTTCCTTGCTTTCCACGGCGATCATCTCCCCAAGCTTGGATATGATGTTGCGCGCGATGGAAAGGCCCAGGCCCGTGCCGCCCTCCTTGCGGGATTTGTCCACCTTGTAGAAGCGGTCGAACACGTGGGGGATATCCTTTTCCGGTATGCCGCAGCCGGTATCCTTCACGCAGATGTTCACGCGGACCCCGTCCTCGCCGTACAGCGTGATGGCCCCGCCCTCCGGCGTATAGCGCATGGCGTTGTCTATGAGTATGACGAGCACCTGCTCCACGCGGTCCGGGTCGGTCAGCACATGCGGAAGCTTTGGCGCGTCCACAAGCAGCGTAATGCCGCGCTGCGCCGCCTCCTTACTGTAGCTTTGGCGGACGTCCTCAAGCATTTCGTTGATATCGACCTCCACGAGCTCCATGTATTCGGTGCCCGCCTGCAGGCGGGAAAGCTGCAGCATGTCCGTAATGAGGCGGGAAAGCCGCACGACCTCCTTGAGCATGATGCGGTAATACCGCTGCCTGTCCTCCTCGTCCTTCACCATGCCGTCCGCAAGAGGCTCCAGCAGCCCGCGCACGGCGGTAAGCGGCGTCCTCAACTCATGGCTGACGTTCGCGACATATTCGCGCCGCGTGCGCTCCAGCCGCTCCATTTCCGTCATATCCTTAAAGAGCCCCACCACGCCCGTGCGCTCGCCCTCCTCCGTGACGACGGGAGAGATGGTGATCCACAGCATCTTATCCCCCGGGAGCTGGTAGCGCATGTTCTGCATCTCCCCGGTGCGGTATACCTCGTCAAACGCGACCCAGATCGCGGGATCGGGTATGAGTTCGATACGGGAGTTCACGCGCACGGAGCCGAACATGCGCATGAGCGCCGGATTGTAATGGGTGAGCACGCCCACGCTGTCCGTCGCCACGATGCCCTCCGAAAAGCTGTAGAGCAATTGGTTGAGCTGGCTCTTTTCCGCGCGCAGCTGGTAGATGGTCTGGGAAAGCGTATCGCACATCTGGTTGAGCGCGCGCGCGAGCATGCCGACCTCCCCCGCCTCTTTTTCGTTGGCGCGGATCTTAAAATTGCCCCGGCTCATCTCGATCGCGACGCCCGCCATTTCATTCAGCGGCTCCGCGAGGCGGCGTACGCCGAACGAGGACGCCACAAGCATGATGGGCATCACCACCGCCACCACCATCAGCAGCGAACGGTTGAGGCGCTCGGTCGTGGTGTTGATCTCCTCCTCGGATTTCAACAAAAACACGCTGCCCGTCACGTTGCCGTTTGCGTCCTTCACGGGAATGCAGATGGACAGCGCGAGCCGCCCGTCCGGCGTGCGGATATCGTCGTGCCGGGCGGTCTCGCCGCTGAGCGCCTTTTGAAGCTCCTGTTTTAAAAGGTCCAGGTATTTTTGCGGCGCGCTGTCCAGCGCGACGGTATGGTAAAGCGGCGTGCCGCCCGCGTCCGTCACTATGCCCGTCACGCCCGAGGCGCGCATCAGGCCGTCCGCCAGGCGGGAGAACGTCTCCTTATCCATATTGCCTTCGTTGTATTCGGTCAAAAGCTGGCTGACCGCCTCCGCCTTGGGGGTCAGTTCCGTGAGCATGATGGAGGTGTACGCGTCCCGGCTCAAATACATATAGCCTCCCGTGGTCAGCACGGAGGCGATCAGCACCGTTACGGCCAGCATCATCAGCATGCGCCGGAGGAAAATGCTCCGCATGGTTGATATCCTTTCAAGTAAAAGAGGTGCTATAAGCACCCCAGGTTGTGGCAAGAAGCATTATTGGGGGCTCCGGCCCCACAGTTCGCAATGGTCGCACATTTAATGCGCCCTTGCTCACCGGGACTGGGCCGCACTTCTTCCGCCACAGGCGGCGTTTGGCTACGTCCCCCCAAATCTCCGTTTAGGGCCGTAAGAGAGGAACCCAGGGTTCTGAAACCGATTCACCGGATCGGTTTCTGCCGTTATGGGCACCGAACCCGCTTTCCTTCGGAAAGCCCCTAAAAACCCATTTTCTCTCAATCCACCTCGAACTTGTACCCGACGCCGTATATGGTCTTGATGCTCCAGCCCAGGCCCTCGTTATCAAGCTTTGCGCGGATGCGCTTGATGTGCGTATCCACCGTGCGGGTCTCGCCCGCAAAATCGTATCCCCATACGCGGTTCAAAAGCTGCTCCCGCGTGAACACCTGGCCGGGGTTGGAAGCGAGCATGTGTAAGATCTCTATTTCCTTGGGCGTGCAGACGACCTGCTCGCCGCGCAAAGTGACGGTATAGCTTTTTAAGTCGATGGCGAGGCCGTTGAATGCGAGGGCGCTGTCGTCCCCGTCCTGCTGCTCCTGCGTGCGCCTCAAAACCGCCTTGATGCGGGCGACCACCTCGCGCGGGCTGAAGGGCTTTACGATATAATCGTCCGCGCCCAGCTCCAGGCCCACGATGCGGTCCACTTCCTCGCCCTTTGCGGTGAGCATAATGATGGGCAGATGCGAGGTTTTCCGGATCTCCTTGCAGACCTCTATGCCCGAGCGGCCGGGCATCATGATATCCAGCACGCACAGCGCGACGTCCGGGCCCGCCGCGGCGACCGCCGCGTCCCCGTCGTAAACGTCCACCGGCTCGTAGCCCTCGGCTTTCAAATAAATGCCCAGCGACTCGTGTACGATCTGATCGTCATCGGCAACCAATATTTTCATGCGTCTTCCTCCATGCTCAAATTCGGGTTTATTTGCCCGCGCGGTAGGCCGCCTGCACCATAGCCTGGTGCCGCGGGCAGGGCCTGCTTGTTTCGTGGACCTTGGAGTTTAAAAGATGTACGCAAAAATGGCCCGGGAAATTGTTGCTGGCGGTCGGGTCCGCCATATGCGGCATGCAGTGCATGCTGGCGGCGACCACCTTGCCGCGGAAGCTGACCCAGATGGCACGGCGGTTCCAGCTCCACTCGCCGCCCGCGATCTTTTTCATGGTGGCGGTATCCGAGGCGGTGACGGGCTCGCTGTCCGCATGGTACCAGCCGCCAAACCTGCGCGCCTGGAAGGAAAGCCCCGTCTTGACGTCGATTATGGTGAACTTCGCGCCCTTGTAGAGCCATTCGCTGCCGCCCTTGAACCAGTCGAGCATCACGACGCTGCCCTTGACCTGGGTGGCGATCGCGTTCGCCTTGGTGACCTTGTTGTTGATATCGTACAGCGCGTCCAATGTCGTCGCGCCCGCGACGCCGTCGGCGGCAAGCTCGTTCGCTTTCTGGAATTCCGCCACGGCTTCCCGCGTTTTTGCGCCGTATACGCTGGTGACGTCGACTTTGGCCAAAAAGCCCCTGTCGTAGAGTTCCGTCTGCATGCGCTTGACTTCCTGGCCCTCCATGCCCACCTTGAGCATGTTGCTTGCGGTGTTGGTGGCCTGCGTCATCAGTACATAGTTTCGGTGGATGTAGCCGACGTTATCCCCGGCCACCACAAAGTACCAGTCCCCCACCATCTGCTTGACCTTCACGCCCTGGCTGGCCGCAAGCTCCGCCACCACATAGGCGGATTGCCCGGGCCCGCCGCGCAGCTTGACGCCGTCCTCCAGCACGTAGCCGGCGCGGCTGCCCACGGCGTTTACGAAGATATAATCCTGCCGCAGATACCCCACCGTATCGTGATAGAGCACCCGGTACCAGCCCGCGTCCTCGTCGAGCACCTCCACCTCCGTCCCGAGGGGAAGCTGTGCGAGCACGGCGGACTCTGTATTCGGCTCGCTTCTGAGCCGGACGTCCTGGGCTGTCACCTGCCCGAATTCCCGCGCGCGCGCTAAAGCCGTGCCGGAGGCTAACCCCATGAGCAAGGCCAATAACAAAGCGGCGGCGGCGAGACGTTTTTTCATAAACTAGCGGTACCTTTGCCTTTGTGTTCCCCTGTTGTTTTTTGCAGCCTTTTCACTTCCGATGATTATAGCATACCCGTTTCCCGGGGCGGGCCGGAATATGCCAGATTTCACCGTTTGTTCACAGCGCAGACGCGGCCGAGCGCCCTGGCGTCCGCCTCGCATACCGGAAGCAGGGAGCGGTTGTAGATCACCCCCGCCGGATGGTACAGCGGAAAAAGCGTGGCCTGCATCGCGCCGAGCGTCACGTCCATGGGAACGCCGTGCAATTCCCCGATCGTGCCCCTGCCCTTGCCGCACAGCGTCAATACGGCAAACAACGGCACGTTGCCCAGCGTGGCGATGTACGCGGGGCGAAGCAGCAGCAATTCCTCCCGCAGCAGCGGCAGGGAAGCCATGATCTCGTTTTTATCCGGCGTGCGGTTGCGGACGGAACGCTCCGAAACCGTTACCGGGCGGTATTTGACGGCGTTTGTGATAAACACGTCCCCGCGGGGGATACCGGCAAGCTGCAGCAGTTCGTCGAGCTGTTTGCCCGCCTTGCCCACAAACGGGCGGCCCGCCTTCGTTTCCTCCGCCCCCGGCGCCTCGCCGATCAGCACGAGGTACGGCTTATTTGGCCCCTGGCCGAACACGGGGGAAGCGTGCATGCCGGAAGGGACTTCGGTTTCACAGAGCGCGTTCAGGCGGGCGCGTTCCCCTTCATACAGGGCGCCGAGGGCGCCCGGCCGCACCGTCATTGCGTCTCCTCCTGCGCCAGGGCCGCTTCCGCGGGGGCGGGCGAAGGCAGGGCGATGCCGCGCACGCGCGCAAGCTCCTCCTGCGCCTCGAGTACGGCGTAGGTGATGGACTGCATGCTGCTGCCGTACATGGTCGTATACAGCTTGTCCGCCTTCTGCGTGAGCGCGGATACTTCCCCGGCGCTGAGCATATTTGTGGCGATAAAATCGAGTATCTCTTCCCGCAGGGAGCCTGCGCGGGCCCTCAGCTGATCGATGTCCTGCCCGACGCCCGTATGCAGCGTGCACATGCTGCCAGCATACGCCATGCTTTCGTACTGCTCCAATGTAAGCGTGGTGCGCTCGGCGTTCGGTATGCCCTGCATGAGCGCTTCATCCGTAAACTGGTCGTAATACGTGCCCGGGCGCACCAGCACCTTCGCGCCCGACACCACGGTCTCGCTGGGACAGTTGGGCCCCGCGATCTGCCCGCTTTCGTTGCAGATGGCCACCGCCACATGCATATCGCAGGTCTGCGTGGGGGCGTTTTCCTCCAGGAACCAATCCGTCACCGGCAGGTGCCCGGCGCTGTCATGCTCGCAGGCCTCGGTCGCCAGCAGGCCGGAAACCGAGCACACCCGCTTTTTCACAAGGCCGAGCTCCGCCGGGGAAACATCCATGATGCTTTTGTCCGGAAGACCCTCGTGCAGCTTTTTCATATACGCCTGCCAGAGCTGCGCGGCGAATTTGCCGCCCGAGGCTTTGTCCTTGAGGACATTTGTGGGGTAATCGTGCCCGATCCAGACGGCGGAGGTATAGTAGGGCGTGATGCCCGCAAAGTATACGCTGCGGTAATCCGAGTTGGTGCCGGTCTTTCCCGCGACCGTCATGCCGCTGATCTTCGCCGCGGTGCCCGTGCCGCCGCGCACGGCGTCGGTGAGCATATCGATGAGCATGTACGCCGTGCTCTCTTTATAGACGCGGTGCGTGTCCCGCACGGCGCTGGCGTCCAGTATGACGTTGCCGTTGTCGTCCACCACGCGCGTAAACGAGAGCGGTTCCTTATATTCGCCGCCCGCGGCGATGGCGCCGTACGCCGCCGTCATCTGTATGACGGTAAGGCCGGAGGTGCCAAGCGCAAGGCCCGGGCCGTCCACATTGATCTTCGCGGCGCTCGCGCCGAGATTTTCAAGATATTTCGCGGCCATCTCGGGCTGTACGCGCTCAAAGAGCGTGCGCGCCGCAACGACGTTCAGGGAGGAAACGATGCCCCGCCGTATCGTGACCGGGCCGATATATTTCGCATCGCCGATATAGGGAAAGCCCTTGTCGCCGCCCCAGCCGTCTATGCGCTGCGGCAGGTTGCCTATGACCGTCGCGGGGGAAGCCCCGGCGTCCAGCGCCGGGCCGTATACCGCGAGCGGCTTTATGGAGGAGCCGACCTCCAGATAGCTCTGCGAGGCGCGGTTTTTCCCTTTGCGGATGGTGGGGCTTGTGCGCCCGCCGATGATGGCGCGAAGCTCTCCCGTGTGGTAATCATACACCACGGCCGCCGCCTGCGGGTATTCGGTCTCGATTACGGTGCCGTCCGAAAGCGTCTCTTCCTTGTGGGCGGCCTTGGGGTCCACCAGATCCGGGTAATTGTCCCAGTTGGCTAAAGTGTCCTGCACGGTATTCTGCATATCCCGGTCCACGGTGGTGTAGATGTGGTAGCCGCTGGTCCTCAGCTCGTTTTCCACCGCGCTCAGATTGGCGTTGGTTTCGGGCAGGCCGCGCTGCGCGAGCAGGTGCTTGACGACGTCGCGTATGGCGTACTCCACAAAATAGGGCATATCGTAAAGCTGGTTCTGCGCGGAGACCTCCACGATATGGACCTCTTCCTTGAGCGCCGCCTGGTATTGCGCCAAAGTGATGAAGCCCGCCTCGTACATGCGCTCGAGCACCGTATCCGTGCGGCGCTGCGTGGCCTCCCAGTATTCCTGGCTGCGCGTATACATATTCTTGCGCGGGTTGTAATAATAGGGGTTCTGCGTGAGGCCCGCGAGCATGGCGCACTCGCGGACGGTAAGCTGATCGAGCTCCTTGTTAAAATAATCCTTTGCGGCGGTCTTTACGCCGTAATTGGATTCGCCGAGGTGGATGTCGTTGAGGTAGGCCTCCAGTATGTCCTGCTTGCTGATCTCCTGCTCGAGTTCAAGCGCCAGGTACGCCTCCTGGATCTTGCGCTTGTAGTTGCGCTCCGTGCCCACAACTTTTCTTTTAATAAGCTGCTGCGTGATGGTGCTGCCGCCCGAGGAGTTGCTGTTGCCCAAAATCTCAAGCGCCGCGGAAAACAGGCGCTTGATATCC
>DATMXR010000120.1:0-3409 GCA_035561315.1 Feifaniaceae bacterium | reverse complement strand
CAAGCCGACCGGATACTTTCATCTGGAGGATCTTTTCCGCATGGATCATTTCGCATCCGCAGCACAAAGCGGACGGAGCCCCGCCGGGATCGTTACGGTGATGGGCACCTTTATCATGGACGCATACGCGCGCGTGGAGCGTTTTCCGCTCGACGGCGAAACGGTGCTCAGCCTCGACGCGGGCAGCGCGCCGGGCGGCAAGGGCGTGAACCAGGCCGTGGCGGCCGCAAGACAGGGCGCATCCGTGCGCATGCTCGGCGCCGTGGGGGACGACGAGGACGGGAAACGCTTCCTTCGCCTGCTCTTAGAAGAAAAAATCGACGCGGGCCGCGTGCTCATCAGCAAAGACGCGGCGACGGGGAAGAGCATGATCATGGTGGACGGCAGGGCGGAGAACCGCATCGTCGTCATACCGGGCGCTAACCACCGCTATTCCATCGAGGATTTAAACAAGGCAACAGAGGCCGTCGCTTCCTCCGCCCTCGCGATGATCCAGCTTGAGATGAGGCGCGAGGTCAACGAGCAGATGCTGCGCGTCGCAAGGGAGGCGGACGTCCCCGTGGTGCTCAATCCCGCGCCCGCGTCGAAGATTGATAGGGAGCTGGCGTGCGGCGCGCGCTACTTTACGCCGAACATCGCGGAGCTGGCGTACTATTCCGGCATGCGCGTCGAATCCGCTGAGGACGCGCGCGCGGCGGTGAAAAAGCTCCTTGCGGACGGATTCAAGACAGTTGTTGCCACGCTTGGCGACGGCGGGGCGGCCATAGGGGACGCGGATGGCGTACGGGTCATACCGGGCTACCGTGTGGCGGCCGTCGATACGGTCGGCGCGGGCGACGCGTTCAACGGCGCTTTCGCGGCGCGGCTGATCGCGGGGGACGATATCGAGCGGGCGGTACGCTACGCGAACGCCGCCGGCGCGCTTTCCGTCACCGGACGCGGGGCGATTCCATCCATACCCAATCGGGCGGAGGTGCTCGAATTCATGGAACGAGCGGGGGAGACGGCCTGATAATAGGGGCGCGGCGTGCCGGGTAAAAACAACCGCTATCAACCACAGGTCGGTTCGTTTCCGGTCAGCAAGCCTATAAGAATGGCGGCCGCACAGCCCACGCCCTTGTGCACTTCAATCGCTCCAAAGGGACAGTTCTTGGCGCAGGCTCCGCACTCCATGCAACGATCCCGATCCGCAATTCTGACTTTTCCCCCGGATTCCGCAAAAACCCTGTGCGGGCAGACCGTCACGCACATTCCGCAGCCGGTGCATTTCTCCTCGTCGTGCCGTAACGTTACGACATTCGCTAAATACTTCATAAAGCTTCACCCTTCTTAGCCGAATACGCGGATGAAATCGCCAACCAACATCAGAATGATGCCGATCCCCGTGGAAAGGAGCATGGCGGGCAGCGCAATCCTCATTTCCTTATCTACGCCGGATAACGACGTATAGGTTGAGCTGCCTGTGAAGTTCATTGTGAGAAACGCTGAAAGCGCCGGGAGAATAAGAACATAGGCGGCCGCTTTGAACCAGCCGTATTCCGGCGCTGCCGGAAACCCGTTGATTACATTGACGATGGCAGCCCACAGAAGCCCTACTAGGAATCCCTTGAAGGAGAAGGCCCGCCCGGGAATCCACGGCAGTAACGCGGGGGCCAAAACGGCTCCGGCGAAGATTGCGCCCAGGAGCGCATAGAGGTCTACTAAGCCATAATGACCCAAACCTATGGCGTTCAGGATAAACATCACGCCAAAGACGATGGCAGCTGGCTTGATGGCGGCTACGAATTCCACGGGTGTGAGAACAAGCCGATCCCAGAGCGTAAAGCGCATCGTGCGCATCTCGTCCGTAGCCCGCATGCCGGCCGCAAGAAAGCTTTTCAGGTCGCGGGCTCTGATGGGGCCGTACATCACGCGAAAGCCGGACCGCTTTACCACCTCGTGCGCTGCCACGCCCGTGGCTCCCAGCTGGGGCAGGATGACAGTGCGGTGCGAGACAACTTCCATAAGCTTCACGGCCTTTAATCGGCGCACCAGTTCCCCGGTTCCGAAGGTACCCTTTCCGGCGGCGCACCAGACGTTGATGCCATCGGTGTCCAGCACAACGATCCATGCGTCAAGCCCCGTCAGTTCTTTTCGGAGCCGGTCGAAGGTCATCTTGTAGTTTGCGGTAACCAGCACCGGCGATTGCGCGTCCGGATTGCCGACGCAGTACAAGCCGGGGTCGATCGCATAGTCCATCCTGCCGATGGACCAGCGGCATTTCCAGGAACCGAGGATATCCGAAGAGGATAGCTTTGCCGATACCCTCGGGACTTCTCCGACGGACGTGCCGACATATCCCAAAATCCATTTTTCCCGTTTTGCCTTTTGGGTCCCACAGCCGCACGGTGCCTGTTCGATTTTGCCGCGGCGGTTCTGCCTATCTGATATCGGCCGCGGTTTAGACCGCATCGAGGGAATGCCTCCGCTTGCGCAACAGCCTGCTGGCTTCAGCTTGCGTGTGGATGTTCCCGAACAGCACGATTGATTTGCCATCGCCTTCACTCCGTTTCAATTGGCCTGCTTGTTACAAAATATGAATTCACAAGGTCCTTCAAATCTAAATTCTTCAATATGAGTATTATACTCTTCAAATCGAATACTGTCAATGTGAAAGACGGAAAAACAGCGCCATCGCATGGGGTTTCGATGGCGCTGTTCTTACGCCTGAAGGCCAATGGAACAGACCTTTATTGCGGCGCGGCCTGGAACCTTGCGAGAAGCTCCTCGAGATCGCAGATCTCCGCCCCGTAGACTTCCTCGAGGTACTTCAGGCCGGATAGGTAGTCTTCCTCGGTGAAGGCGTTCGTGGTTTCGCGCGGAACCACGAGTTGAAGTCCGAGATAATACGCGTCCGCGCTGGTATGCCTGCAGCACATGTGCGTGTGGAGGCCGGTGATGACCAGCGTATCCACCCCCAGCTCGAAAAGCAGCAATTGCAAATCCGTCTGGTAAAATCCGCTGTACCTGCGCTTGGGGACGGCGTAGTCGCCCTCCTCGGGCTTGAGCGCGGGGATGACCTCGGCCCCCTCTGTGCCCCGTATGGCGTGGTCTCCCCACAATTCCAGTTCCCTGTCGATACCCCTGAGGTGGCTGTCGTTGGCGTAGATGACGGGGATGCCATGTTCTCGCGCCGCCCGGACGAGCTTCGCCAGCGCGGGGACGATTTCGCGGGCCCTGTCGCAGCCCAGCGCGCCCGTAACGAAGTCGTTGAGCATATCGACCACGATAACCGCGTATTTGCTCATGTGAATCCGCTCCCTTACACAATAAAAGTTTACATGTGTCATGACACATGTAAATTCTATTATAAAGGATTTGATTTGGATGTCAACTAGTCTTTCAAAAGGAAACCCAACCGGTTCAGCTC
>DATMXR010000119.1:0-10058 GCA_035561315.1 Feifaniaceae bacterium | reverse complement strand
GCCGGCAGCTTGGGCAAAGGTAATGCGGCGAAAGCGGGTTGACCTCCGTAATGCCCGCCATCGTGGCGACGAACGAGGAGCCGACCGAACCGCGGGAGCCCACAAGGTAGCCGTCGTCCATGGATTTTTTCACAAGGCGCTGCGCCATCAGGTACAGCGAAGCGAAGCCGTTGTCTATGATGGAATGCAGCTCCTTATCCAGGCGCTTCTGCACGATCTCGGGCAGAGGGTCGCCGTAGAGCGCGTGGGCGCGGCCTGTGGCCATGTTGCGCAGTATGTTTTCCGCGTCCTCGATTTTGGGCGCGTAGGTGCCGTCCGGGTAGGGCTTTAATACGCCGCAGCCTGCAGCTATTCTCCCCGGCGCGCGCACCACGGCCTCCATTGCCTCCTCTTCCCCGAGATAGGCGAATTCTTCGAGCATTTCGTCGGTGGTCTTGAAATAGAGCGGAGGCTGGAGGTTTGCATCCTTATAGTCCATTTCGTTGAGCAGTATGGCTCGGAAAACGGCGTCCTCCGGGTTCAGGAAATGGACGTCCCCGGTGGCGACGACAGGTTTATCGAGCGCCTTCCCCAGGGCCACGATGCGGCGGTTGATATCCTTTAGCGCCTCTTCATCCGGCACGATGCCTTCGCGCAGCATGAACGCGTTGTTCCCGAGCGGCTGTATTTCAAAATAATCGTACCATTGCGCGATCTCTTTTATTTCCGTCTCCGGCCTGTTGTGGAGTATGGCCTGGTAAAGCTCCCCCTGCTCGCAGGCGGACCCTAAAAGAAGCCCTTCCCGGTACATGCGCAGAAGGCTTTTGGGTATTTGGGGCCTGCTGTGGAAAAAATCGATATGCGCGTGGCTCACCAGGCGGTAGAGGTTCTTCATGCCCGCCTGCGTGCTGGCCAGTATGACGATGTGGTTCAATTTGGCGCGCTTTCCCCGGCTCTCCTCTTCCTCCTCGCTGGTGTAGACGGGAATCTCCGTCAGGCCCATGCCCCGCATGCGCTCCGTAAGCTTCAAAAACACCGCGGCGGTCGCCTCCGCGTCGTCCACCGCGCGGTGGTGGTGCTCCAGGGATATGCCGAGGTATTCGCATACGGTATTGAGCTTGTGGTTTTTGATGCCCCAGATCAGGTAGCGCGAAAGCATCAGCGTATCCGCGTAGGGCTGGGTAAACGGTATGGAAAAGCGCGCCCCGTGCGTGCGGATGAAGCCCACGTCGAACGAAGCGTTGTGGGCGACAAGCACACAATCCTTTGAAAACACGGCGAACTGCGCGAGCGCTTCCCGCGTGAGCGGCGCGCCCTGTATCATATCCTCCGTAATGCCGGTGAGCGCGACGATGTTCTGCGGAATGGCGACGCCCGCGTTTACGAACGTGCTGAAGCGGTCGATTACCGCCCCGTCCTTGACCTTGACCGCGCCGATCTCCAGGATATGCCCCTGCTCGGCTTTTAACCCCGTGGTTTCGATATCGAACACCACATATGTCTGTTCAAGCGGCAGCACGGAGGTATCCGCCTTTAAATACCCTTCCACGCCATATAGGACCTTGATCTTGTTTTTTGCGCCCGCCTTGTACGCGTCCGGAAACGCCTGCACCACGCCGTGGTCCGTGATGGCGATGGCGCTGTGCCCCCAGGCGGCGGCGGTCTGTATGGCGTCCTTTACGCCGGTCAGCGCGTCCATGGCGGACATCTGGGTGTGCAGGTGCAGCTCCACGCGCTTTTCAGCGGCGGTGTCCTTGCGGATATTTCCCTGCGCCGTCATGATATCCTGCGCCAATATGACAAGCTCGCGCGAAAAATTATCGTACTCGCACTGGCCGCGGATGCGCAGGTAGCCGTTCGCCTTTTGCACCTCCTCCATGGATTTTAGGAGCGAGGCCGCGGCCTTATCGAACGCGAACACCTTAAAAAGCATGGTGTTCGTATAATCGGTGACATGGAACAGCAGCAAAAGCTTGTCCGCGCCGTTTTTAAGCTTTTTGCTTTCTATGGAAAGCAGGCGGCCCTCCACCGTAACGCGGCCGGAATCATCCCGGAGATCGGCCATTTTTATGATGTCCGCACGGGCGATGCGCTTGCCGAACAGGACCCTGTCCTCCTGTGCGGCTGGCTTTTCTTTCGCTTTTTCCTTTGCGCCGCCGTCTCCCCCCTGCGTTACGGGTGCGCTGAAAACGGCGGGGCTGCTCACTGCAAGCTCCACGTTGCATGCAAAGTGCGCCGACAGAATGGACTGCAGCGCCGAATGCTGTTCGTTTGCGAGTATGGACTGGGTATGGAACTGTATTTGCAGCGATTGCGCGGCGGGATTCCAGTTCGCCTGCTGAAGCGTTAACCCTGCGGCCCATTCCCCGGCCTGCAGCAGCAGTTGTGTAAGCTCCGTATTCAAGATTGCCCTCCAACCAAAAAGGAAACTACCTCATATTTTTCGCTTCCAGCACCAGCCGGTCCAGCATTTCTTCCGCCGTGCCGGATGCGATCTTTTCCCCTTTATGAAACAGTACGCCGTTGCCTGCGCCAAAGGCGATGCCGATGTCCGCCTCTTTCGCCTCCCCCGGGCCGTTTACCGCGCAGCCCATCACGGCGACCGTGAGCGGGACCGCTATTTCCTTAAGCCGTCCGCGCAGCGTCTGAACGATGCTTTCCAATTCTACGTTGCACCTCCCGCAGGTGGGGCAGCTGATGATTTCAAGCTTTTCCCTCCGCAAGCCCGCGGCGCTGAGTATATGCAGCGCCGCCGTCACCTCCTGCACCGGGTCCCCCGTGAGGGAGACGCGCAGTGTGTCGCCTATACCGTCCAAAAGCAAAGCGCCAAGGCCCATGGCGGATTTTATGAGCGCGTATTCGCCCAGGCCCGCCTCCGTCACGCCGATGTGCAGGGGATACTCCACATTCGCGTGCATCAGGCGGTAGGCTTTCACCGTATCCGGCACATTGGAGGCTTTGAGGGATACGACGATATCGTAAAAGCCCTCCCGCTCCAGCATGGCGATATGCCGCATGGCGCTTTTTGCCATGGCCTCCGGTTTCGGGCCGCCGTAGCGTTCCAGCAGGTCTTTTTCCAGCGAGCCCGCGTTGACGCCGATGCGGATGGGCACCTTGTGCGCCTTCGCGCAGGCGACAAGCTCGCGTACCTTTGTCTCCCCGCCGATATTGCCGGGGTTGATGCGCAGCTTGTCCGCGCCGTTTTCCGCGGCGGCGATGGCCAGCCTGTGGTCGAAATGCACGTCCGCCACCAGCGGGATATGGATCTTCTCCTTGATGCGCCTGAACGCCCGCGCGCAGGCCATATCGTAGACCGAAGCGCGGGCGATCTCGCAGCCCGCCGCTTCAAGCGCCAGTATCTGCGCCGCTGTGGCTTCCGCGTCCCGCGTATCGGTATTCGTCATGGATTGTACGGTAACGGGCGAGTTTGCGCCCACGGGAACCGAGCCCACCATGACAAGGCGTGTATCCGCCACGGCGTCAGCCCCCTATCATTCTCTTGATATCGTTAAAAGTGAGCAGTATGATGAGCCCGAAGAGCAGAATGATGCCGACAAAGTGAATCATCCCCTCCACCTTCTCGGGCACGGGCTTTCTCCGGATGCTTTCCAAAGCGATAAACACGAGCCTTCCCCCGTCCAACGCCGGAAGAGGCAGCAGGTTGATTACGGCAAGGTTGACGCTGAGCATGACGGAAAGGCGCAGCACCACTTCGACCCCCACGCGCACCGCGGTGCCGATGATGCCGATGGTGCCCACGGGCCCCGCGACATCGTTCAGCTGAACCCCCGTGGTAAACATGCCGCGCAGGAAGCCGAGCATATCCTGAATGATCGAACCCACATAGCCGAACGAGCCGCCGAGCGCCTGCAAAAACGTATACGGGACGCGTATGGGGGCGAGGTTGACGCCAAGAAGGTTCCGCCCGGCTTCCGCGTCGTAAATGTTTTCCACTTTCAAATCAAGCTGTTCGCCGTTGCGCTCTACGGTAATGACCGCGTCATTTTCCTTTACGGCGATAATTTTGCTGACCACGTTATCATATCGGACGGGTTCGCCGTTGATCGCATGCACAACGTCCCCCGGCCGCATGCCCGCGGCATAGGCGGGAGAGGAAGTATCCGGGATTTTATCGACCGCCGCCGCATAATCCCCGTAAGCCGTCAGTGCGATCACGGCGAATACGACGGCGAAAATAAGGTTCATCACGGGGCCCGCAAGAATGACCAGAAACCGCTTCCACATTTTTTGCGCATTGAAGCTTTTTCCGTCCCGGATCTCCTCGTCTTCCCCGTAAAAACGGCACATGCCGCCGATCGGGAACGCGCGGACGGCGTACAGTGTGCCGTTCTTTTCCCTGCCCCAAATTTTCGGCCCCATGCCGATGGCAAACTCCACAACGCCAAAGCCGAGAAGCTTGCCCACCTTGTAATGCCCGTATTCGTGCACCATGACAAATATGCTCAGCAGCAGCAGCGCCGCCAAAACCGACAGTATTTGCGATACGATTTCCAAATTAACGCCGTCCTTTCTTCAGGAAGCCCCGCTAAAAAGCGTGCGCACGAATTCGCGCGCGTATGCGTCCACCTCGAGCACATCCTCCAGCGAAGATATCCCGCCCTCCGGGGTATGGGAAAGCGCCTCCTCCACCGCCCGGCGGATATCCAAAAACCCGATTTTGTGGGCGACAAACAAATTTACCGCCGCCTCGTTCGCCGCGTTGTATACGATCGGCAGCGTCTCTGTGCCCGTCAGCGCGGCGCGCGCCAGGCGGATGGCCGGCTGCGCGTTGCCGTCCTCAAATGTCAGCGCGCCTAAGGCCGCAAGGTCCAGCCGCGGAATATTGCGCCGCAAACGCCGGGGGTAGCTGAGCGCATACTGCACGGCAAGCCGCATATCCGGCGCGGCAAGCTGGGCGATGGTAGCCCCATCTTTGTATTCTACCATAGAATGTACGATAGATTGTGGATGAATCAGTACGGAAATTTGAGTATTCGGCAAACCGTATAAAAAACTTGCCTCAATCACTTCGAGCCCCTTGTTGAAAAGCGTGGCGGAGTCTATGGTGATTTTCGCGCCCATGCGCCATACCGGATGTTTGAGCGCCTGCTCCGGCGTAACGGATTTTAACCGTTCCTCCGTAAAGCCGCGGAACGGCCCGCCGGAGGCCGTGAGGATCAGCGTTTCCACCTCTTCCATGGCGCCGTTTTGCAGACACTGGAATATGGCGGAATGCTCGCTGTCCACCGGAATGATTTTTCCGTGATACGCTTCAAGCGCCTCTTTTACCAACGGGTTGCCGCAGACGATGCTCTCCTTGTTGGCAAGCGCCACGGTTTTTCCCGCTTTAAGCGCGGCAAGTAGCGGGGACAGCCCGTCTATGCCGCTGATGCCGATGACGATGATATCCGCTTCCGGCAGCGCAGCGAACGCGCAGTTCACGCCCTCCCCCGCCTCGATGCGGCAGGCGGCGGGCAGGCCGCTTTTTAACGCATGCGCAAGCTTTTCTTCGGCGATACCGACATAGCGGGGCAAAAAGGCGGACGCCTGCTCCAAAAGCCGGTCGACGCTCTTTGCCGCCGAAACCGCAAGCAGCGAAAACTCTTCGGGTAGCGCGCGCAGCACATCCAGCGTCTGCGTGCCGATCGAGCCGGTGCTGCCTAACACAACTACATTTTTCTTCATGCAAATCGATACGGCATTTGCCGCGTACTCCCTTACAAAAGGTAAAAACAAAGGTATACCGCGGGCGCGCACAACAGCACGCTGTCCACGCGGTCCATCATGCCGCCGTGCCCGGGGAATATGGAGCCGAAATCCTTGATGTTTGCCCAGCGTTTGATGACGGAGGCAAACAGGTCCCCCACCTGGCCCAGGAACCCGCAGGCAAGGCCCAGCAGCAGCATGGGCCAGAGCGGAAGGAATACGCCCCAAAGCGGCTGTAAAAAGTATACGACCACCGCCCCGGCGACGCTGCCGAACACGGAAGCGACGCTGCCTTCCACCGTCTTTTTGGGGCTGATTTCCGGGCAGAGCTTATGCTTGCCGAAGTATGTGCCGATAAAGAAGGCGAACGAATCCCCCGCAAGCGGGCAGGCAAACGCGAGCAGCAGCGCGGAAACGCCGCGTGCGCGCCCAAACGAAACCGCCAGCAGGAACAGCACCGCGAACAGCGGCAGCGGATAGGCGAACACGCCGAGCGAAAGGAACGTTTCCTCGGTTTTTCTTTGCCGGTTCAGTATGCGTTCAACGATGACCGCCAGCACGCAGGCCATCCAGAGCATGGCGAGGCTCATCAGCGTAAGCCGGTAGGCAAGGAACGCGTAAAGCGCTGCAAATACGTAAGCGGGCGCCATGAACGGCGAATAGCCGTTCTTTTTGATGGCCTGCCCCAGTTCGTGCACCGCCAAAATAGCGCCCAGCGTAAATACGATCGCCTCCGCGGTGTTGCCCAAATACAGCATTGCAAGCACCACAAGGCCAAGCAAAAGGCCGACAATCACGCGTTTTGCCATATGCGCACCTTCCTTTTTTACAGCCCGCCGAACCGGCGCGTCCTGTGCGAGAATTCCCGCAGCGCGCCAAGATACCGTTCATCCGAAAAATCCGGAAAGTAGTCCGCCACAAACATCAGCTCCGCATAGGCGGCCTGATACAGCAGAAAATTGGAAAGCCGCTGGTCCCCGCCGGTCCTGATCAAAAGGTCCACAGGGGGAAGCCCGCGGGTATCGAGCGCGTTCTCAAACGTGCCCGCGTCGATACCGCCCGCCGCGACGCCGCCGCTTTCCACAGCTTTTGCGATGCTTTTGCAGGCGCGCAGCAATTCGTCCCGCGCGCCGTAATTGAGCGCGATATTGAGCTTGAGGCCGGTATTGTTTCGCGTTTTTTCCGCAGCCTCCGTCACCGCGTTCCGCACCGCTTCCGGAAAAGGCGCAAGCTCGCCCAATGCGCGGATGCAGACGCGGTTTTTATGCAGCGCGTCGATCTCTTTTTTGAAATACTCCACCAAAAGGGAGCAAAGCGCGCCGATCTCTTCGGCCGGGCGCTTCCAGTTTTCGGTGGAGAACGCATAGAGCGAAAGGGCGGCGATGCCCAGATCCGAGGACGCGGTGATGACGCCCCGCAGCCGGTCCATGCCCGCGCGGTGCCCCGCCGCGCGCGGCAGGCCGCGCTGCTGCGCCCATCTGCCGTTTCCGTCCATGATGATGGCGACGTGCGCGGGCAGGTTCTCATTCAGGCCCAACGCCTGAAGCTCCGAAGCGGTATATGCCATCGCGGCTCCTTCCATCTGAAACAATCTAAAACGGTGCGAGGATACTGCAGCGCATTGCATTGCGGCCCCGCCACATGTTCCATTGAAACAAATGCAAAGCGATTTTGGCGCTTTGCATATGTCTAAAAGCTATTGGCCGACATCCGTCCGGAAAACGGCGTATGTCAGGCATATGCGCCCGGGCTGCCCCGGCTCTTCGGGAAGCTTCCGCTCCCGAACGACGCGGCGCTCGTTCCCCGGAACGCCCTTTTTGCTGGAGACCTCCGCGGTAACCACCGCATACCCCTCTTTTTCAAGCAGGGCTTTGGCGGCGGAAAGTTCCAGGCCCAGGACGCTAATCAAACCTCGAGTATCTCCTTTTCCTTGTCCGCTATGATGCGCTCGATATCCTTAATGATATCGTCCGTCATCTTCTGCGTCTTATCCTCGAGGTCCTTCTGATCGTCTTCAGTAATTTCGTTGTCTTTGCGAAGCTTTTTTACATGCTCGTTGGCATCGCGGCGGATGGAGCGGATGGCGACCTTCGCGTCCTCGCCCTTTTTGCGCACGACCTTCACAAGCTCCTTGCGGCGCTCCTCCGTGAGTTCCGGGAACACGAGGCGGATGAGCTTGCCGTCGTTGCTTGGATTGATGCCGATGTCGGATTTCTGAATGGCCTTCTCCACCGCGCCGATCGCCTTGGTATCCCAGACGGATATGGTCAAGAGCCTGGGTTCGGGCGAAGCGATGTTGCCCAGCTGGTTGATCGGCGTCGGCGTGCCGTAATAGTCCACCAGCACACGGTCCAGAACCTGTGCGTTCGCGCGCCCGGCGCGCAGGCTTGCAAGTTCATGCTTGAGGACGGAAATGGTCTTTCCCATACGCTCTTTTGCGTTATCGATCACTTCGTTGGCCATATGTATTCCTCCTTTGCATCCGTAGCACCCGGCGCAAACGCACCCGGCACGCTCCTATTTTACTGGAAAATCCCCGGCGAAACAAGCCCGATTTCTGCGCCGCAGCAGGAGGCCCCGAAAAAGCCCGGAGAAACCTGCCGTTCTTACCGGCTGATCAGCGTGCCGATCTCTTCCCCGGCTACGGCGCGGAGTATGCCGTTCTTCTCCTTCATGCCGAATGCGAGTATGGGGATGTTCTGCTCCTTGCAGAGCGTCACCGCGGTCAGATCCGTCGCCTGCAGGTTGTTTTCAATGACCTGCCGGTACGTCAGCCTGGTATAGCGCACGGCGTTCGGGTCCGTCTTGGGATCGGCGGAGTAAACGGCGTCGATATTCTTCGCTAAAAGCAGCGCCTCGGCGTTAAGCTCCGCCGCGCGCAGCGCCGCCGCGGTGTCGGTGCTGAAATACGGGTGCCCGGTGCCGCAGGCAAACAGCAGCGTGTGGCCTTTTTTTAAAAGCTCCTGCGCAAGGCGCGCCGTATACGTTTCGCAGAAGCGGGGCATTTCCACGGCGGAAAGCACCGTACATTGAACGCCAAGCTTTATTAAAATGTCCTGCATGGCGATGGCGTTGATGGCCGTGGCGAGCATGCCCATATGGTCCGCGCGGTTGCGCTCCATTTCGCCGGAACTGCGCCCGCGCCAGATGTTGCCGCCGCCGAACACCACGCCAAGCTGCACGCCCAGCGAGGATACTTTTGCAAGCTGCTTCGCGGTCTCTTCCATGACGTCAAAGCTCATCGGCTCGGTTCCACAGCTTATCGCTTCCCCGCTCAATTTCAAAACTACGCGCTGATACATGCGTTATGCCCTCTTTCCATCCCGTTCTTGCCCCAAAGAACTTAAAACTATAAAAGCATGAAAAAAAGGAACGCCAAAAAGCGTTCCTTCTTTGTAATTATTTACCGACCTGGCCCATGCCCATGACTTCTTCGGCGAAGTTGTCCTGGCGCTTCTGGAGGCCTTCGCCCATCTCATAGCGGGCAAAACGGCGGACGCTGATCTTTTCGCCGATTTTGGCGGTCGCCTCGCTGAGCATCTGGCCGACGGTGACATCCTGGTCCTTCACATAGGGCTGCTCAAGCAGGCAGACCTCTTTGTAATACTTTTCGATACGGCCCTCCACCATCTTTTCGATGATGGCGTCCGGCTTGGGCTTGGGCTCGTTCTTGGCCTGGGCGCGCAGAATCTCTTTTTCCTTCTCTATTTCGTCCTGCGGCACTTCGTCCTTGCTGATATAGACGGGCTTTGCGGCCGCGATCTGCATGGCTACATTGTGCACAAACGCCTTGAACGCGTCGGTCTTCGCCACGAAATCCGTTTCGCAGTTGACCTCCACAAGCACGCCGATCCTGCCGCCCAAATGGATGTAGCTGTCCACGATGCCTTCCGCCGCGATGCGCCCGGCCTTCTTGGCGGCGGCCGCCAGGCCTTTTTCACGCAGGAAATCCTTGGCTTTTTCCATGTCGCCGTCGCACTCGGTCAGCGCCTTTTTGCAATCCATCATGCCGGCGCCGGTCAGCTCGCGCAGGGTCATTACGTCTTTTGCGGTAAACATTTATTTTCCTCCCATGTCGTATTTCGTTTAAGTCAAAAATGGGGAAGCCTGTTCCGGCCTCCCCATCAACAGGCTTATTCTGCTTCGGCGACCTTTTCGTCTTCCATTTGCTCACCCTGGTGGCCTTCGAGCACCGCATCCGCGATCTTGGAGGCGATGAGCTTGACGGCGCGGATGGCATCGTCGTTGCCGGGGATGACATAATCCGCTTCATCCGGGTCGCAGTTGGTGTCCACGATCGCGACGATGGGGATGCCCAGCGTGCGGGCTTCCATCACGGCAATGTGTTCCTTGCGGGGATCAACCACAAAGAG
>DATMXR010000118.1:0-4412 GCA_035561315.1 Feifaniaceae bacterium | reverse complement strand
CTTCGCAGTGGTGGCCGAGGAAGTGAGAAACCTTGCCGCCCGCAGCGCGCAGGCCGCAAAGGAAACCACGGATCTGATACAGGGCTCCATCCATAAGGCGGAAATCGGCACAAAGACCGCGGACAGCACGGCGGCGTCGCTTGCAAGCATCGTGGCGGGCGTGGACAAGACCGTGGAACTGGTGGGGCAGATCGCTGTGGCTTCCAACGAGCAGGCGACGGGCATCGCGCAGGTCAACCGCGGGATCGATCAGCTTTCCGACGTGGTGCAGACCAACTCCGCCACCGCGGAAGAAAGCGCCGCCGCCACGGAGGAGCTTTCCGGCCAGGCGGAACTCTTAAAATCCATGGTGGCGCAGTTCAAGCTGCAGCACGCAGGCCAGGCGGAGGAAGCACCCCAGCCCGAAGCGCCCCCAAAAAAACGCCGCACGGCAAAGGAAGCCGCGGCGGCAGCGCCTGAAACGCCCGCGATACTGCTTGAGGACTCCACGGAGTTCGGCAAGTATTAAGCGCTGTAAAACCAAAGATATGACATGCATAGGGCCCTGCGGAGAAATCCGCAGGGCTCTTCTTAATTATAAAATCCGCAGGACTTTGCCCGCGGCTTATTTTTTGTGTTGGGCATGCCGCGGGCATGGGTAAGATAATGCAAAAGAGTTTATGTTTCCGGCTCAGGAAACGGAAAGGGCACCCATGTTTGAAAGAATCCTCACAAAAGAGAAAGCATATAAGAACCTGATCAACGGCGAATGGATCGGTTCCGCCGAAACCATCTCCATCCGCTCCCCCGTGGACGGCTCTTTATTGGGCACGATCCCTTCCATGACGCGGCAGGAGGCGGACGCAGCCATCCAGGCGGCGAAGGCGGGCCTGAAAATATGGGCGGATACGCCGGTGTACAAGCGCGCGGACGTGTTTTACCGCGCGGCGGACCTGCTGGAGGCCAACGCCGACGCCATAGGGGACGTGCTGACCATGGAGATCGCAAAGGACAGAAAATCCGCGGTGGCGGAGGCCGTCCGCACGGCGGATTTTTTAAGGTATACGGCGGACGTGGGCAAAAGCCTGCAGGGAGAGGCGATTGGCGGCGGCAATTTCCCGGGCGGCTCCAAAAACAAGGTTTCGTATGTGCAGCGCGTACCTCTGGGCACCATACTCGCCATTTCCCCATTCAATTACCCCGTGAACCTCTCCGTCTCCAAGATCGCCCCGGCGCTCATAGGCGGCAACGCCGTGGTATTGAAGCCGCCCACGCAGGGCGCGATCAGCGCCCTGCACCTTGCGCGGGTGTTTGAGGAGGCGGGGCTTCCGGCGGGCGTACTGAATACCGTCACGGGGCGCGGCGGCGAAATCGGGGACTATATCGTAGCCCATCCCGGCGTCCAGTTCATCAATTTTACGGGCAGCACGGAAGTGGGGCGGCATATCGCCCAGGTCGCGGGCATGGTCCCTCTGATGCTGGAGCTGGGCGGCAAGGACGCGGCAATCGTGCTGGACGACGCGGACCTTGCGTTTGCGGCGGAAAATATCGTTTCGGGCGCATACTCCTATTCCGGCCAGCGCTGTACGGCGGTCAAGCGCATTTTAACGCCCCATCCGGTGGCGGACCGGCTTATACCGCTGCTGCTCGAGCGCATACAAAAGCTGACCGTGGGCGACCCGCGGCAGGACGCCGTGATCGGCCCCTTGATCAGCGCCAAGGCCGCGGACTATGTGCAGGAATTGATCGACGACGCCGTGGAAAAGGGCGCGAAGGTATTGATCGGAAACCGCCGCGAGGGCAACACGCATTACCCGACGCTGATCGACCACGTCACCACCGGCATGCGCCTGGCCTGGGAGGAGCCTTTTGGCCCCGTGCTGCCGATACTGCGCGTGCACAGCACAGAGGAGGCGATCGAGATCGCGAACGGCTCGGAATACGGCCTGCAATCCTCTGTGTTCACGCGGGACATCAACCTGGCCTTCCAGATCGCGAGCCGACTCGAGGTGGGCACCGTGCAGATCAACAACAAGACCGAGCGCGGGCCGGACCACTTTCCCTTCCTGGGCGTGAAGGCCTCCGGCATGGGCACGCAGGGCGTGCGCTATTCCATAGAGGCCATGACCCGGCCCAAGGCGGTGGTGGTGAACGTGGAGGAGCGGTAAACCCATTTTATATATTGACGATTTGCGGAATCGTTTTATGCGGGATGCCGCGGGCGGCACTGAACCCGGCGCGCCGGGGGCGACGCGCCCTACAATAAATGCCGTTGTTCCGGTGTTTTCGGAAAATAGCCCGTAGGGGCCGATGCCTTCATCGGCCCTCTTGTTTGCACTGAAATCGCCCGAAACGCGGGACAGCGGGCTGTGCCCCCTACCCCAAGAGCGCAATCCGCCGTTCTTCGTCCTTCTTTTGCCTTAAAAATTGTGAGAAAAATAACGCGTCGAAAAAAGGGGCTTTATAGAAAATTCCTTCTTAAGCTGCCGCGGAATTATCACGATACTATACCCATCATATTTGCCAGGCTTGCGCGTCTGCCTCTGCCCGAACGGGTATACGGCTTGCCTGAAAGGAGTTCATTCATGAAAAAGAAGCGCCTGTTTTCCGCCGGAACTTTGAAAAAACTCTCCGTGCGCATCCCGCTGCTGGTCAGCCTCATGTTCACGGTCGTCATGCTCGGGCTGCTTTTTATCGCACGCACCATGCTGATGAACTCCATGA
The DNA here is from genome assembly GCA_035561315.1 of Feifaniaceae bacterium. Taxonomy (GTDB): domain Bacteria; phylum Bacillota; class Clostridia; order Christensenellales; family CAG-138; genus JAEYLA01. The sequence continues at coordinate 1,709 of DATMXR010000118.1, read as the reverse complement.
CAAGCTTCACCCAAAAGGACATCGCGGCGCTCGCCACCGCAAACGCGGATATCGCCTCGGAATACCTGGAAACGATGCAGCTCCAGTCCAAGGCCATGGCGTCTTTCTTTTCGCAGCTCGAGGGCAACGCCAGCACGCAGAACGACAAAGCCAAGACCATTCAGTTCGTGCGGGAGGTGCTGTTCAGCGCCCTGGACGACGAGCGGATCTATTCCGTGTATTCCGCATGGGAGCCCAACAGCTATTTTTACAACACGCCGGACGGCATATCCTTCCTCGCCTACCGCAACGGCGAGAAAAACGCCATGGATATGCTCAATAATTATAACAAATATAAACTGCAGGACTACTACGGCTATATCAAAAAAAATCTCAAGCCGCACATGACGGAGCCGTATGTCAGCAAGCTTTCAAACGGCGAGGAGGTGCTGCTGGTCACCATCAGCAACCCCATACTCGACAGCAACGGCAAATTCGTAGGCGTCGCGAGCTGCAACATACGGGTGGATACCATCGGTTCCCTCGACTACAACCTGGGCGGATATGAAACCGCTTACCAGTTCCTGCAAACAGACGAGCGGTATTACCTCGCCCATACGCGGGACGCGGCGCTGGTCGGCGCCACGAGCGCCCAGGCGGCAGAATCCGAAGCGAAATCCGAAGCGGACGCCGTATCCGGCCCGACGCTCGGTTCGGACGTCAGCTTCAAGGAAAATCAGGACGAGCTGAGCGGCAGGCCCTCCTATACCGTTTCCGTGCCCTTCTTCGTCACGGGGATAGACGCCCCGTTAAGAAGCGTGTTCGTTGTGGAAAGGGCGGAAACGGAGCACGAGCTCACCGCCACGCTGACCGCCGTCACGCTGGGGCTGGCCGGCGTGCTGATCGTGATCGTGCTGATACTGCTCTTTGTCATGCGCAGGGCACTAAGCCCCGTCGGCGATATCGTAACGCTCGCGACGGACGTAAAAAACGGCATACTGGATACGGAGGTTTCCATACGCTCCAAAGACGAGCTTTTGGATCTTTACAACGCCGTCAACGACATCCGCTTTACTTCCAAACAGCTTGTGGCCGATTCCATCCGGCTGACCGAAGCCGCGACGGCGGGCAGGCTCAGCGAGCGCGCGGACGCCGGGCAGCACGCGGGCGAATACAAGCGCCTGGTGGAGGGCATCAACAGCACGCTCGACGCGATCGTGGAGCCGATCGTCGAGGTGACCGGCATGCTCCATCAGATCGAACAGGGCAACCTCTCCATGCGCATGGAAAAGGACTACCAGGGCGATTTCGCGGCGGTGCGCGATACCCTCAACGCCACCACGGACGCGCTGAGCCGTTATATTTCCGAAACCCGGCGCGTATTGAGCGCCGCGGCGGAGGGCGACCTGACCGATTCGATCGCCTCCGAGTTCAACGGAGAGTTTGCCGGGCTAAAAGCCTCGGTCAATACGATCGTGGACGGGCTCAACGGCACGTTCTACAGCATCGGCGCCGCGGCGGATCAGGTGGCCTCCGGCACGCGTCAGGTGGCGGACGGCAGCCAAAGCATTTCCCAGGGCGCGACGGAGCAGGCGAGCGCCATAGAGGAGCTGACGGCCACCATCACGGAGATCGCCGCGCAGACCAAGGAGAACGCAAAGGCCGCGAACCGCGCCAACGAGCTTTCCATTGCCGCCAAGGAAGAAGCGTACAAGGGCACCGGGCATATG
>DATMXR010000117.1:0-2825 GCA_035561315.1 Feifaniaceae bacterium | reverse complement strand
GTGTCAGCTTATAGCTAGTTAATTTTATATCAATCAAGAAGGTGATGAACGAATGAGAGCCCATCCCTTTTCCGGCGGCGTGCACCCGCTTCGAGCCTCCAGCCACGGCAAGACGCTTTCCAGCGAGAGCGCAGTCGCCGTAATGCCCGCCCCGGATATCGTCGTAATCCCCATGGCCCGGGTCACGGGCGCGCCATGTACCCCGGTCGTGAAAAAGGGGGACAGCGTGAAGCTGGGGCAGTGTATCGGCAGGAGCGAAAGCTTTGTTTCTGCGCCCATCCACGCCAGCGTCTCCGGCACGGTGACCGCGGTGGAGAACCGGCCCCACCCCACGGGAAAAAACCTTGTACTTTCTGTCGTCATACGCAACGACCATCTCGATACCAGGGACGAAAGCTACGCTCCGCCGGAAAATACCGACGCACCGAGCGGGCCGGAACTGATCTCCATCATCCGGGAAAAGGGCGTCGTAGGCCTGGGCGGCGCCACATTCCCCACACATGTCAAGCTTTCCATTCCCAATGATAAAAAAGTAGACGTGCTGATCGCAAACGGGGCGGAATGCGAGCCGTACCTGACGGCGGACGACCGCCTGCTGCAGGAGTATTCCGCGGGCGTGATCGCGGGCATGCAGTTTGCGATGCGCGCGTTAAACGTCAAGCGCGCCTATGCGGGCATTGAAACCAACAAGCCCCGCGCCATACGCGCCATGCGCGAGGCGGCGAAGGGCACGCCCATCGAAATTGTCCCGCTGCGCGTAAAATACCCGCAGGGCGGCGAAAAACAGCTCATCTACACCGTCACCGGCCGGGAGGTCCCAAGCGGCGGGCTTCCGTCGGACGCGGGCTGCGTGGTTCTAAACGTCGGCACCTGCAGCGCGATCTATGAGGCGGTAGCCCTCGGCAAGCCGCTCATCGAGCGCGTGGTGACGGTGACGGGCGGCGGCGTGAACGCGCCGGGAAACCTCTTGGTGCGCATCGGCGCAAGCTTTAAGGACTGCATCGATTTTTGCGGCGGCATGGCGGAAGGAACCGAAAAGATACTTTCCGGCGGGCCCATGATGGGCATCGCGCAGTATACGGACCAGGTGCCGGTGATCGCCGGTACTTCCGGCATACTCGTGCTTTCAGGGAAAGAGGCGCATGTGCCGCCCCCCTCCCCCTGCATCCACTGCGGGCGCTGTTACCGGGTCTGCCCGGCGGGCCTGCAGCCCTACATCATTTCCGCGGCGGTGGACCGCTCCGATTTCGCGCAGGCGGCGTTGTTCCATGCGCTCGACTGCGTGGAGTGCGGCGCGTGCGCATTCATCTGCCCCGCGCACAGGCAGCTTTTGCAGAGCATGCGCCTGGCCAAGCTGAAAGTCCGCGGCACGCCCGCAAAGAACTAAAAAAGATCAAGTACGGCATATTCGGAGGTCATATGGTATGAAACTCAATGTTTCCCCTTCCCCCCACATCCGCGCACCGCAGGATACGCGCTCGCTGATGCGGGACGTGCTTCTTGCGCTCCTGCCCGCGTGCGTCATGGGGATCTACCGCTTCGGGTACCGGGCGCTTCTTGTGCTGCTTCTGTGTGCGGCGTCGGCCGTGCTGACCGAATTGGTATTGCACAGGCTTTTAAAGCGCCCCGCCACGGTCGGGGACCTTTCGGCGGCCGTCACCGGCGTGCTCTTGGGCATGAACCTGCCCGCCTCCGCCCCATGGTGGATGTGCGTGCTGGGCGGCGTGTTCGCCATCGGCCTCGTGAAAGTGCCTTTCGGCGGCATAGGCAACAATTTCGTGAACCCGGCGCTCGCCGCGCGCGGTTTTCTTTTGGCAAGCTTTCCGGTGCAGATGACGGCATGGACGGCCCCGGCCAATTCCTTCCTTGCCCCCATAGCGGACGCCGTTTCCACCGCCACGCCGCTTTCCCTGCTGGCGGACGGCGGCGCCGCGCTGGCCGCGGGAGCGGCGCCGGCGCAGGATTTTTTCACGCTCGCCCTGGGCAATACCGGCGGGTGTATCGGGGAGGTCAGCTCCATCGCCCTGCTGATCGGGTTTTTATACCTGCTCGTCCGCAGCGCGGTCTCCTGGCGCATCCCGCTCGTCTATGTCGCCACGGTATTCCTGGGCGTGGCGCTTTTGGGCGGCGGCGCGGGGCAGACGGGATACGCGCCGGTATGGACCGCCGCCATGCATACGGTTTCAGGCGGGCTGCTGCTTGGCGCGTGCTTTATGGCCACGGATTACTCCACCTCCCCCGTCACGCCCAAGGGCCAGTTCATCTACGCGCTGGGCTGCGGGATTTTGACGGTGGTCATCCGCCTGTACGGCGGGTACCCGGAGGGCGTGAGCTACTCCATACTCGTCATGAACCTGTGCGTCCCGCTCATCGAGCGCTACATGCGCGCGCGGGTCTACGGGGAGGTGAAAGGACATGCGTGAATTCATCCATCTGGGAGGGCGGCTGTTTTTGATTGCACTGATCGCCGGGCTTGCCCTGGGCGCGACATATTACGTGACAAAGGAACCGATCGAAGCGCAGACGCGCATTGCCGCGGAAGCGGCGCGGGTCGAGGTATTTGAAGGGACGTTCACGCAGGATACGCAGGAAACGCTGCCCGAACCCATCAAAACCCTGTATAGGGCCAAAGGCGAGCGGGACGGTTATGTGATGGAAGTGGAGGCTTCCGGCTACGGCGGCATATTCACCGTGACGGTGGGCATGACCGCGGACGGCGAAATCACCGGGATCGTGGTAGGCGACAACAGCGAAACGCCGGGCCTGGGCAAAAACGCGCAGAAGCCCGAATTCGCCGCGCAGTTTGCGGGCAAGGACGGGGAGAT
>DATMXR010000116.1:0-2018 GCA_035561315.1 Feifaniaceae bacterium | reverse complement strand
TATATAAGGGACGCAGCGCTTTTAGGGCATTGATTGCAGTTGCAAGTTGTGATTTGGGCAGCGAAAAGCTGACGCTGCCGGAAACGGAGCCGGGCACCGTGACACTGATCATATCCACAAACACAGAGCTTCGGGCGATCGTGCCAAATATATGGCTTAATACGCCCGGCTCGTTGGGAAGGGAGCTGACTGTGATCACGGCCTGGTCGTCATCCGTATACAGGTGGGAAAGGACGTCTTTTTCCGTGACGATATCGTGCATGTTGTAGAGGCCGGGCTGCTTGTGCATCAGATACTGCGCTGCGCGCAGCGCGCCCATGCCGAACACCTGCTTGGAATACGCCTTATGGGAGATGGAAACGACCTCGTCCTGGCCGAAGAACTCGACCTCGTGCTCGCCCACGATGGTGCCGCCGCGGACGGAGTGCAGGCCGATCTCTTTTTGGGAGCGGCGGACGTCCTTTGTGTGGCGGCCGAACACGTACTCCTTGCCGGAGGGGAACTGCGTGCTGACGGCGTCCGCCAGCATCAGCGCCGTTCCGCTGGGGGCGTCCACCTTCAGGTTGTGGTGCTTTTCGGTGATTTCGATGTCGAACGCGTCGCCCAGCGCGGCCGCGGCTTTTTTGATAAGCTCGATCTGCAGATTGACGCCCAGCGACATGTTGCCGCTTAAAAATATGGGGATCTTCGTCGCCGCGCGCTCCAGGGAGAGCTTATCGTTCTCGCCATAGCCCGTGGTGCCGATTACCAGCCGGATTTTGTTCGCCTGGCAGTACTGGATGAGCTTGGGGAGCGCCGCGGGGCGGGAAAAATCGATCACCACGTCCGCGCCCGGAGGCGCTTTCATGATGTCGTTGACGATGGGAACGCCCTCGGCCTCCGGGCACTGGTAGGTCGCAACGCCCGCCAGCACCTGAAAATCGGAGCTGTTCTGCCTGCACAGGCGCATGATGGTGCGGCCCATCTGGCCGCACGCGCCGTTTACGATGACCTTGATCATATCTTCACCTTGCTAAGCTTCCTTATTGCTCAGGAAAGCAGGCCGTAATTTTTGAGCGCGTCTTCCATCAGCGCGCGGTTTGCTTCAGAAGGCGGGCAGAGCGGCAGCCGCAGCGTGCCCCCGCACCAGCCCAGCATGGCGCACATGGTCTTGATGGGAATGGGGTTGACTTCGCAAAACGCCGCTTTCCATATGGGCAGGACCTTGAACTGCAGCGCGCGGGCGGAGCCGATATCCCCGCGGAAAAACGCCGCGCAAAGCTCGTGCATATCCCCGGGGATGACGTTCGCGATTGTGGATATGACGCCCTTTGCGCCTAAAGCCAGCAGCGGCAGCACTTGATCGTCGTTGCCGGAATAAATGTCCAAATCAGGACATAGCGCGGCCAAGGTTACGAGCTGCTCGATGTTCCCGCTCGCCTCCTTGATACCCACAATGTTTTTGTACGCCATAAGCTTCTGCATGGTGGCGGGCAGCAGGTTTAACGCCGTGCGGCCGGGCACGTTGTATACGATGATGGGGATGGAGACGGCCGCAGCGATTGCGCCGTAATGGGCGACAAGCCCGGCCTGCGTGGTTTTGTTGTAGTACGGCGTGACGATCAGCAAGCCGTCCGCCCCCGCAGCTTCCGCCGCTTTGCTGTCCCGTATGACGTTTGCGGTGTTGTTGCCGCCCGTTCCCGCGATAACGGGAACGCGGCCTTTGACCTGTTTGACAGTGAATTCTATGGCGGCGCGCTTTTCTTCCGCGCTCATGGTGGATGCTTCGCCCGTGGTCCCGCAAACAATGATTGCATCCGTCCCGCCTTTGATCTGGCGCTCTATGAGTTTCTCAAATGCACCAAAATCGATGCCGTTCCCGGTAAACGGCGTAATGATGGCAACGCCGGAGCCTTCAAAAATAGCCATGGGTGTCTCCTCCTTTTTGTATTATACCAGTGGAAAACAAGAATTGTATCGAAAGCGATAAAATTTTCGGTGCGGGGCATCGAGCCTCAGCTCAACGTAGCATCCTACGT
>DATMXR010000115.1:0-5407 GCA_035561315.1 Feifaniaceae bacterium | reverse complement strand
TCCCCCAACTACACCGTACAAATTGTCGACAGGGTGGGAGGCGGCGATTCGTTTGCGGGCGCTCTGATTTATGCTTTGCTTATGGAGAAGGCGCCCCGGGATGCGATCAACTTCGCCGCGGCCGCTTCCTGCCTGAAGCATACCATACCACATGATTTCAACCTGGTAAGCGTGCAGGAGGTAGAGCAGCTGGCTGCGGGCGACGGGTCCGGACGGGTTCAGCGGTAGGGAGTTTAAAAGCTGGAAAGGGAAAGTATGAACGGCAAGTTTTTATTTGCGGCACGTAAGTTTTTTCGCCGGCAGGAAGTCGGAATCTTCGTAATCTTTATTGTACTGTGCGCGGTAATCAGCGCCCTCACGCCCTATTTTTTTAAAACGGCCAATATCATCAACATATTGCGGCAGATCTCCAATATCGGGATCATGGCCGTGGGGCAGGCGATGGTCATCATCATCGCGGGCATCGATCTGTCGGTAAGCGCCACGCTTTCCCTGTCCGCCTGCCTGGTCGCGTTCCTTTCGAACCATATGAATTCATGGGTCGCGGCATGCATCGCGCTGCTGGCGGGCGTTGCCGTGGGGCTCATCAACGGGTTCCTGTCCGTTAAAATCGGCATCGCGCCCTTTATCGCGACACTGGGCATACAGATGATGGCGCGGGGCGCGGCCTTCCTGATCACGAAGGGCATCCCCATTAAATTCCTGAGCGAAGCGGGCGTGCTGGGCGGCGGCGCCATCCCGCTGGGCAACGGCTTGCAGCTGCCCATTCCCATCGTCATTATGTTCGCGGTGTACGGCATCGGGTTGATCGTGCTCACAAAGACCGTGTTCGGGCGGAACCTTTACGCGGTCGGCGACAATGAAAAATCGGCAAGGCTTTCGGGCATCAACGCGGATGCGGTCAAAATCACGGCGTATGTGGTTTCCGGCTTTCTCGCGGCCCTCGCCGGCATCATCAACGCGGGGAACCTTACGACGGCGGAAGCTTCCGCGGGCGACGGCATCGAATCCAACGTCATTGCGGCCGTCGTCATCGGCGGCGTGAGCATGTCCGGCGGCGAAGGCTCCATGGTGGGCATACTGATCGGCGCGGCCATCATGGGCGTCATCAAAAACGCGTTCATACTGCTCAATTTCCCCGCCACCATGCAGACGCTCACCATCGGCTTTTTGATCATCGCCTCGGTCGGGATCGACTGCATCACGAAGCGCCGGAAAGCAAGCCATGCGATCATGGAAAAGAGCGCCGCTTCATTAGAGAAAAACGCGCAAAACGGCAGCGGACGGACCAGATAACGGAGAGGAGGAGCAGCGTGGGCAACACACGGGATATCATACTTGAAGCGAAAAATATCACAAAAACATTTCCGGGCGTCGTGGCCCTGAAAAATGTGACGCTTTCCTTTTACTCCGGAGAGGTGCACGCCTTGATCGGCGAGAACGGCGCGGGAAAGTCCACCATGATGAACATCCTGTACGGTTTGTTCCCGCCGGACGAAGGCTCCAGGATCTATTTTAAAGGCGAGCCGGTCGCTTTCAGGAATACGAACGACGCAAACAGGTGCGGCATCGCGATGATCCACCAGGAAAACTCGCTGGTACAGCATTTGACGGTATATGAGAATATTTTCCTCGGCCATTTCCCCACGAAGGGGTTGTTCGTGGACCGGGCAAAGATGATCAGGACCGCCCACGATCTGCTCGCAGAGCTCAACATTTCCCATATCGATCCCATGTCCTATATCAAGGACCTGAGCTCCTCCGAGCAGCAGCTCATCGAGATCGCAAAAGCGCTGACCGCCGATCCCCGGGTCATCATCATGGACGAGCCGACGGCGGCTTTGACCGTCAAAGAGACGAAAATCCTGATGGACATCATAAAAAAGCTCAAAGGCGAGGGTGTGGCGATCGTGTTCATCTCCCACCACCTGGAGGAGCTGTTTGATATTGCCGACGTCGTGTCCGTGCTCCGGGACGGCCAATATATCGGCACGTACGGTATCGGGGAGATCACGCTCCCCAAAATGATCAGCCTCATGGTCGGGCGCGAGCTCAAAAGCAACGTGCCCCAGAAAACGCCCGAAGAGATCGGGCGCAGGGCAAAAACAAAAAACACGCCCGTGGTGCTGGAGGTGGAGGGTATCTCCAGGCCCGGAAAAGTGCGAAATGCCAGCTTTACCGTGCACAAAGGCGAGATTCTGGGCTTTGCGGGTCTGGTAGGCGCCGGGCGGACGGAGCTGATGGAGTGCATCTACGGGTATGCGAAGCCCTCCGCGGGAGTAATTAGGCTTTCCGGCAAACCCATGCGGATCGGAACCTCCAGGCACGCCGTTGAGAACGGCCTCGGCATGGTTTCCGAGGACAGGAAGGCAAACGGCATACTGCCTTTGCACAGCGTGCGGGACAATATCAATTCCGCAAGCTGGAAGCATCTGCGCAAGGGCATATTCCTCTCCAGGCAGAAGGAAGACGCGAACGCACAAACGTATATCGCGCGCATCAACGTAAAAACGCCGTCGGCCGAGACGCGCGTCAGCACGCTCAGCGGCGGAAACCAGCAGAAAACGCTGCTGGCAAGGATGCTGTCCATCCATCCCCGGATATTGATACTGGATGAGCCGACGCACGGGATAGACGTGGGCGCAAAGGACGAAATCTATAAAATCATTAACGATCTTGCGGAAAGCGGAATCAGCATCCTTCTGGTTTCGTCCGATCTTCCGGAACTGATTTCCCTGAGCCATCGGATGCTGATCATGTACGAAGGCGGTATTAACGGCGCTCTTGAATTCGCTGATTTTGATCAGGAAAAGATCATGACCATCGCGTCGGGAGTGCTGTAATGCAATAAATCCAAAAACGGAGGGAGATTATGAAGATGAAGAGACTCATTACACTCGTACTCGTGCTGGCCATGGTGGCGTCCGCGGCCGTTGGCTGCGCGCAGCCGCAAGCCACACCCGCCCCGTCGGCAGAACCCGCAGCCGAAGCGCCCGCAGCGCCGGAGTCGCCCGCAGCCGAGGCGCCCGCAATGCCCGACATCCCCCTGCCCGATGAAGGCGACGTGGCTGCCATGGCATATTCGCCGGAACCCATTGAGATCAAGTTCCTTTCCTACTCCAACAATCCTTTCTGGGATCAGATCAACGAGGGCCTGTACGCGGCGGTCGATTACCTCAAGAACTTCAATTGCACCGTTACCCCGGTGGATATGGGGTCCGAAGCCGACGGCAAGACCCTTGCGGATTACATTGAGACGCTGATGCTCCAGGAACCCGCCGGCATCGTCGCCTGCCCCATGTCCGACGGCACGGAAGCCTATATCGACAAGGCTGTGGCGGCCGGTATCACGGTTGTGACGTATCTGAGCGAATCCACCAACCAGGGCGACACGCGCATCGCGTTCAGCGGTTCTGACGCTGTGGCGGGCGGCGAGGCTGCCGCGCAGGCCATTGCGGATTACACCGGCGGCAAAGGCACGGTCGGCGTGATCACCGGCTACCTGACCATGAACCAGCACGAGGAGCGCCGCCTGAGCATGACCAACAAGCTCAAGGAGCTTGCCCCCGACATTACCCTGCTCGAGCCCGTCGAGGCGCACGACTCCACCACCGAGACCTATGACGCGGCCGTGAACCTGATCACCGCTTATCCGGACCTGAAGGCGATCTACTGCACCGCCGGCGGCCCCTTCGGCGCGGCGCAGGCTGTCAAGGACCAGGGAAAGACTGGCCAGATCGGCGTTGTCTGCTTTGACTGGGTGCCGGATAACGTGAACTATGTGAAGTCCGGCGAGATCGTCGCCGCGATCTCCCAGGACCCGCAGGCCATGGCGTTTAACGCCATACTGATGGCCTACAACAACATCGTTACGGACTGGAAGCCGGACGACGTCATCCAGCGCACGAACTCCGACATCCTCACCCCGCAGAACATCGGCGAGAAGCTGCCCAATGCCTAAAGCGTTCAGGCATAGAACTTGATATCGGAGGCGGAAGGACGGCCTGCATGGCAGGCGGTCCTTCCGCCAACGCTATCGTTACAGCAAAAGGAGAAGACGATGCAGTATAAGAAAGTTGCAAGAATAGAGGAAGAGATTTCGGCAATCGGCATTGGCTGCTGGAATTTCGGCGGCGACTGGGACACCTCCAGCGACGACAACGCCATCGCCATCGTGCATGCCGCCGTCGACAACGGCGTCAATCTTTTTGACGTGGCTCCGGTATACGGCTGGCACCATGCCGAGCGTGTATTGGGCAGGGCCCTGCAGGGCGGCCTGCGCAAAAAGGTATTGATCGCTTCCAAGTGCGGCCTTGTTTGGGACGACAAGCATGTTACGGTCAACGATCTGTCCCGGGCGAACATCCTGCGGGAGATCGATCAAAGCCTGGAGCGGCTGCAGACCGATTATATCGATATCTATCAACTGCATTGGCCGGATCCGAAAACCCCTATCGCAGAGACGGCCCAGGCGCTCTCCGAGATCAAGAAGGCCGGGAAGATCCGCCACGTGGGCCTTTCGAATTTTTCCCAGGCGGATGTGGAAACGTTCATGACAATGATCGATATCGATTCCCAGCAGGGGCTTTACAACATGCTGGAGCGCAACGCCACAAGCTACCATAACATTCCCCTGGTCTACCGGACCGAAGACGAAATGCTGCCCACCGTAAAAAAATACGGCCAGGCGTTCCTGCCCTACAGTCCGCTGTTCCAGGGCCTGCTGGCGGGCAAGTTCAAGCTGGAAAACAATTTTTCCGCCCGGGATATCCGCAACGAAAACCCCAAGCTTTCCGGGGAAGCTTTCAAATTTTACTATCAGGGCTACGAAAAAATCAAGGCCGTGGCGGACGGGCTTGGCAGGCCCGTCAACGAGCTTGCGATCAACTGGTTGCGTCAGAAGCCGGAAGTCACTACAATTATTGGGGGCGCCTCCTCCATCGCCCAGCTGGAGAAGAACATCAGTGCGATCGGGTGGGACATCCCCGCGGACGCTTTAGCTGCGCTGGAGACGATACTGTCTCCCTATAAAGATCAATAAAGGGGGTCCCACATGAAAGAGCTTCTGACAGGCTTCCACCACATCGGCCTTCCCACCACCGACATGGACGGCACCATCCGCTTCTACGAGTCTTTGGGCGGCCGGGTGGTCATGGAGAAAGACGATACGGACGAGGGCCGCCCCATCCGCGTCGTGCATATTCTTTTAAGCACGTTAAAGCTGGAAGTCTATGAGCGGCTGGAATCCGCGGGCGTGCCCGGCGCGTTCGACCATATCGCGATCGAGGTGAGCGACGTGGACGCCGCCTATGCCGAGTGCAAGGCGAAGGGGATGCGCTTCATGGAGGACGGCGTGAATACCTCCTCCTATTGGCCTCCCGATAATTTGCGCTGGTTCATCGTATAC
>DATMXR010000114.1:0-3170 GCA_035561315.1 Feifaniaceae bacterium | reverse complement strand
GTCAATATGGAAGCGAAGATATATTATGCGCAACCGCACAAAAAAGCCGCCCAAGGCGGCATTCTCGGGGCGCCGGTCTTGCGGGCCGGCGCCCCAATAACGCCAAAACGGTCAGGAGTACATGCCGTTGGCGGACATGTATTTGTAGATCTGCTCGCCGTGCTGCTGCTCTTCCTTCTGGATATGGTTGAGCGTGTTGCGCACGTTGGTGTCGCCGAATTCGAAAATGCTTGTGTTATACGACGAGGAAACATGTTTTTCGGTACTCAGCGCGTCGGCGCACAGGTAAGCGTCCTTCTGCTTTTCCTGTGCGGAGCAGTTGGAGGGGCGGAACTGCATGTTCTGCTGGGAGCCGCCGCCCTGTTGCGCCTGCATGTTCTGCTGGGAGTTGCCGCCCTGCTGCGAGCCGGAGCTCTGCCAGCTGCTCTGTTGGGAGCTGCCGCTCTGCTGCGCGCGCATGGGCTGTTGGGAGCTTGTGCTCTGCTGCGCTTGCATGGGCTGCTGGGAGCCTGCGTTCTGCTGCGCGTGCATGGGCTGCTGGGAGCTTGTGCTCTGCTGCGCCTGCATGGGCTGCTGAGAGCTGCCGCCCTGCGCCTGCATGGGTTGCTGGGAACCGCCGCCCTGCGCCTGCATGGTCTGTTGGGAACCGCTTTGCTGCATCTGCGGCACGGTGCCGGACGCGATCTGGTCAAGCGTCTGCAGGTGCTGCAGCTCGTGCTGGCGGATCTGCGAGAACAGGCTCTTGAGCTGCTCATCGCAGGCTTCGTTGGAGTACTTAGAGTATTTGTCGATGCATAATTGCTCCTGGGAACGCAGGTCCTTGAGGAGCGTCGACTCTTTCTGGGTCAGTTGCATTTTCATCACCTCGCGCATAGTATTGAACGAGGGAATGGGCGTTATGCCTTGATTTTACAGGAATCCGAATCCAAGTGTTTCCAGATAGCGCAAAAAAGAAATCGCCCTTTTCGGGCGATGTGCGGGACAGGCCGGTATCGGGTGTGGCGCGGCGCGGTTATTTCTTGCGCTCCGCCGCTTCGGCATCCGCCTTGGTGACGTTAATTTCCCCTTTGGGATGCAGCGGCGGCGCGTAGATCGTAAACAGCTTGAGCGGCGTGCCGCCCGTGTTGACGACATTGTGCCAGGTTCCCGCGGGCACCTGCACTGCATAACCCTTGGCGATGTTCCGCTGAAGATCCAGCTTATCCTTGCAGGCGCCAAGCAGCACCTTCGCGCGTCCGCACTCGATGTAAATAAACTGATCGGAGGTCGGATGCACCTCGAGGCCGATGTCCGAGCCCACGGGAATGCTCATCAGCGTTGTCTGCATATGTTTACCGGTCCAGATGACGGTGCGGTAGTTCTGGTTCTGCTCCGCGGCCTGCGCGATGTCTATGATGTAAGGTTCGGGCCCGTGATCCGGAGATTTGGGCGTTGTGGCGCGATCCGGCACTTTCGGGGTCGGGGCGCGGTTGGACTGGCGGTACATGGCGGCGCTCCTTTCGGAAAATCTGATATAGTATATGCGCCTTGTTACGCGCCTGTTCCGCAAGGAAAAGGGTCTGCTTATTTTGCAGACCCGCGCCCGTTCAGCGTGTTAAGTTGTCAACAAACGCTCTCATTTCCTTCTTGGAGCCGATGGAGTGCGTCTGGTCGATGAGCGCCTGCTGCTCCGTGCTCGAAAGGCTGGTAAAGCGCCGCATCGCCGTCAGGTTTTGCGCCAGCGCCATACCCAAACCGAGAGGGAGTTCCGGGCCTTGTAAATCCGACCTCATTTCAATCACCTCGGCATTAGTGTGCACGCCGCGCGCTCAAAGGATGCGTCGCAAGGTAAACCATATGAAGGCAATACAGAGAGGATGCGTGCCGCGAAACAGAAAAAGGTTTTTAAACCAATGCGCCGCTTTGACCAAAAACCCGTGCCGCGCTAGAGCGCGTGGACCGGCGGGCGGCATGTTTTTCCTTCGCAAACATAATATGTCGTCTGCCCGTTTACGATGGGATAATCCACGCTCCGGGAAACGCGAAACGCCCAGTCCGACCGGATGCGGAGCGCGCGCAGAGCGGCTTTGTCGGTTGTTGCGCAAACGATTTTTTTTACGGGCAGCGCGGAGTACAAATAAAAACCGTAGCCCGAGGGGTATGCTGCTGCGAGGCCGTTCATATAGACGGCCTGCTCTTTGGCGCGCGCGTCGAGCGTGGCGTCCTCGAGAAGCAGCGCGAGGCGGGAGAGGACGTACGCCGTCATCGAGTTTCCGGACGGCATCGCCCCGTCGAAGCTTTCCTTCGTGCGCGCGACGAGCGCCTCGTTTTCCCTGCCAGAAAAGAAAAAGCCGCCCTCGGACGCGTCATGAAAAAGATCCCACGCCCGGTTGGCGAGCGATGCCGCGCGGGAAAGGTATTTTTCGTCAAACGTCGCCTCGTACGCCTCGGTCAGCGCGTACGCATAGAACGCGTAATCGGAAAGGAATCCTGTGCCCAGGCGCCTGCCGCTCGTTTTGCCGACGAACACAGCGTCCCCCTCGCTCAGTTCCCGCTCGATGAAGGCGAGCGTTTCTCTGGCGGCGTCCGCGTAGCGGTCGGACTTCAGCACGCGCGCCCCCGTCGCGAACGCGGCCGCGGCCAGCGCGTTCCAGACCGTGAGCTTCTTAACATCCGTGCGTGGTGGCACGCGTTTCTGGCGATACTCGTATACCTTTGGCAGCAGGCTGTCCGCGTCGGGATCGTCGTCCCGCGCGCGCAAAAGGTTCGGTACATTCAGCCCTTCGAAATTGCCCGCTTCGGTGATACCGTAACGGCGCGAAAAGCGCGCGCCGTCCGCTTCGCCGAGCGCCTCGATGATTTCCCCGGGCGAAAAAAGATAGAACCGGCCTTCCGTTCCCTCGCTGTCCGCGTCCTGCGCGGAATAAAAGCCGCCGTCCTCGGCGTGCAGCTCCCGCTCCATATAATGAAGCGTGCGCTCCGCAACGGCGCGGTACAGCGGCTTTTCGGTCTGCTCGTAAGCCATGAGGTAGGCGATGGCAAGCAGCGCGTTGTCGTAGAGCATTTTCTCGAAGTGCGGCACGAGCCAGAAGCGGTCGGTGGAATAGCGGCAAAAGCCGCCGCCGACATGGTCGAACATGCCGCCGCGGAACATTCCTTCCAACGTTTTTTCGGCAAGCTCCGGGGCGGTT
>DATMXR010000113.1:0-3821 GCA_035561315.1 Feifaniaceae bacterium | reverse complement strand
CGCCCTGCGGCATCTTGCAAAAACAAAAGGTATATAGTATAATTATGCATAAATTGCTCAGCGGCATGGCCGCCGTACGCGGAAGCCCTCTTCCGGCCATGCAAAAAAGCTGATACACTAAAGGGAAATCGGCATACGCCGCAGCTTTATTGGTAACGGCAGGGAGGAACACGATGATTACACTCACGGCGCACGGCGTGTATTTAAAGGGCGGCGCACCCGTACCGGGCGGCGAAGGATTTCCCGCGCCCGGGTCGGCGCGGGAGCGCACCATGGCAAGCGCCATACTGCGCGCCCATAACGCATCGAAAAACCCGGAAAAACTCAATATCCGGTTCGATAAGCTGATTTCCCACGATATCACATACGTGGGCGTCATACAGACGGCGCGCGGCTCGGGCCTAAAATCCTTCCCCGTGCCCTATGCCATGACGAACTGTCACAACTCCCTTTGCGCGGTGGGCGGCACGATCAACGAGGACGATCACGTGTTCGGCCTTTCCGCCGCCAGGAAATTCGGCGGCGTCTACGTGCCCGCGAACCTCAGCGTCATCCACATGTACGCCCGCGAGGAAATGGCGGAATGCGGCGGCATGATACTGGGCTCGGACAGCCACACCCGCTACGGCGCGATCGGCTGCATGGGCGTGGGCGAGGGCGGGCCGGAAATCGTGAAGCAGCTTTTAAAGAACACCTACGATGTGGATGCCCCCGAGGTGGTGCTCGTCTACGTGACGGGCGCGCCCAAAAAAGGCGTGGGCCCGCATGACGTGGCGCTCTCGCTTGTGGGCGCGACGTTCGCGAACGGGTTCTTAAAGAACAAGGTGCTCGAATTCGTCGGCCCCGGCATTAAAAACCTGTCTGTCGAGTACCGCAACGGCGTCGACGTGATGACCACGGAGACCACCTGCCTGTCCTCCATCTGGGAAACGGATGAAAAGGTAGCCGAATACTACCGCATACAGGGCAGGCCTGAGGCGTATCGGGAACTAAAGCCCGGCGATATGGCCTATTACGATGGCATGATCGAACTCGACTTGTCAAAAATCGAGTGCATGATCGCGCTGCCCTTTCACCCCGCCAACGCGTTGCCCATCAACGACCTCAACCGGAACCTTCACGACGTGCTCCGCGGTGTCGAGCAAAAGGCTGAAGTGCAGTTTGGCGGCAAAACCGGGCTGGATCTCGTTTCCAAAATAAAGGACGGCAGGCTCTGGACGGATCAGGGCGTCATCGCGGGCTGCGCAGGCGGCCTGTTTGAAAACATTGCGGACGCCGCGGCAATCTTAGAGGGCGCCAGTACCGGCAACGGCTATTTCTCGCTTTCCGTCTACCCCGGCTCCATGCCGGTCAACCTGGAGCTTTCTAAAGCGGGCGTGCTCACAAAGCTCATTTCGGCGGGCGCGGTCATAAAGCCCGCGTTCTGCGGCCCCTGCTTCGGCGCGGGGGACGTCCCCGCCAACAACGGCTTCTCCATACGGCACACCACGCGCAATTTCCCCAACCGCGAGGGCAGCAAGCCCAAAGAGGGCCAGCTCGCGGCGGTGGCGCTGATGGACGCGCGCTCCATCGCGGCCACGGCAAGGAACGGGGGCGCTTTGACTGCGGCGACGGAGCTAAACTTTGAACCCGCGAAAGAAACCTACCGGTACGACCCCGGTGTATACCAAAAGCGCGTATACAACGGCTATTTGCATCCCCTGCCGGAAGAGGAGCTGCGCCTTGGGCCGAACATCACGGACTGGCCCAGGATGTATCCGCTTACGAAAAACCTGCTGCTGGAATTGACGGCCGTCATACGCGACCCCGTCACCACCACGGACGAACTGATCCCCTCCGGGGAAACGTCCTCCTACCGCTCCAACCCGCAGAGGCTCGCGGAATATACGCTTTCGCGCCGCTGCCCGGAATATGTGGGCTTATGTAAAAACGTGCAGGCGCTGGAGTCGGAGCGCCGCGCGGGCGGGGAGCCGGAGAATATCGTCGCGGCGCTCAAAGCCGTCGGCGCAGAAGGGGAGTTAAAGGATACCGCGTTCGGTTCCGTACTGTTTGCGAACAAACCCGGGGACGGCTCCGCGCGCGAGCAGGCGGCCTCCTGCCAGAAGGTGCTGGGAGGGTATGCGAACATCTGCTACGAGTTCGCCACCAAGCGCTACCGCAGCAACTGCATCAACTGGGGCATACTGCCCTTTACGCTCAAAGAGGGCGCTGCGTTTCCCTACGTGGCGGGCGATATCGTGTTCGTGCCGGATATCCGGGAGGCCGTCGCTGCGGGCAAAGAGGAGATCCCGGCGAAAGTCATCAAACGGGACGGCTCTGTGGAGGACGTCATGCTTTATGTCAAAAACCTGACCGGGGACGAAAAAGCCATCATACTCGAAGGCTGCCTGATGAACTATTACGCGGCGCGCCTAAAAGACAGATAAGGGGAAAAACATGCCTGAAAAGATCAAAATGACCATGCCGCTTGTGGAAATGGACGGCGACGAAATGACCCGCGTCATCTGGCGGATGATAAAGGACGAGCTGCTGCTGCCCTTTGTGGATCTGAAAACCGAATATTACGACCTGGGCCTTCCGTACCGGGACAAGACGAACGACCGGGTCACGGTGGACGCGGGCAACGCCATTTTAAAATACGGCGTGGGCGTAAAATGCGCCACCATCACGCCCAACAAGCAGCGGGTGAGCGAATATAACCTCAAAGAAATGTGGAAAAGCCCCAACGGGACAATCCGCGCCATACTCGACGGCACGGTGTTCCGCGCGCCCATACTCATCGACAGCATCAAGCCGGTGGTCAAAAACTGGAGGCTGCCCATCACCATCGCCCGCCACGCCTACGGCGACGTGTACAAGTCCACGGAATACCGCGTGCCGGGGAAGGGGAAAGCGGAGCTTGTGTTCACGGGCGAAAACGGAGAAAGCTTCCGTGAGACCGTTTACGATTTTGAATGCCCCGGCGTGCTGCAGGGCATGTTCAACAAGGATACGTCCATTAAGTCCTTCGCGCACGCCTGCTTTCAATACGCGCTCTCCACAAAGCAGGATCTCTGGTTCGCCACAAAGGACACCATATCCAAGCAGTACGACCAGACGTTCAAGCTGCTGTTTGAGGAGATTTACGAAGCGGAGTACGCGGAACAATTCAAAGAAGCGGGCATCGAGTATTTCTATACCCTCATCGACGACGCCGTGGCCCGCGTCATCCGCAGCGAAGGCGGCTTTATCTGGGCCTGCAAAAATTACGACGGGGACGTCATGAGCGATATGGTCTCCACCGCGTTCGGCTCGCTTGCCATGATGACCTCCGTGCTCGTAAGTCCGGACGGAAAGTATGAATACGAGGCCGCCCACGGCACCGTGACCCGGCATTATTACAAATACCTTGCCGGGGAGGAGACCTCCACCAACCCCATCGCCACCATATTCGCGTGGAGCGGGGCGTTAAAAAAGCGCGGCGAACTCGATGGATTAAGCGACCTCGCGGCATTCGCCGGTCAACTGGAAGCGGCGAGCCTGAAGACGCTCAACGACGGCGTCATGACGAAGGACCTTGTGGGCCTCGCGGAAGGGATCGTCCCCAAATGCGTCAGCACGCCGGACTTCATCCGCGCCATACGGGAGCGTCTGGAAGCGGCGCTGTAAAAGAAGTGAAATTGAGAAAATAAAGGACCGGATGGCGTTTCACCATCCGGTCTGGCGTATCAAGGGAGAGTCTTTTGGCGGCATAACGAAGAGGCTGAAAGCACCCTCGGCGGGCGTTCTTTAAGGAAGGGGGGGTGGGGAAACGTAGTTTCCCCAAAGCAAAAAAATAATCG
>DATMXR010000112.1:0-44367 GCA_035561315.1 Feifaniaceae bacterium | reverse complement strand
TTAAATAATGCTTGTATGTAATTATCACAACTGGAGGTTAACGATGGTCGAACGGCTTAAAAAAAGAACGGCTCGCATAGGTGTTTTTGGCGTGGGTCATACGATTTACTGGGAGCAGTTTGAGGGCCTGCTGGGTACCCTGATGGGGTTCCATGAAGATTTCAAA
This sequence comes from Feifaniaceae bacterium, assembly GCA_035561315.1. Taxonomy (GTDB): domain Bacteria; phylum Bacillota; class Clostridia; order Christensenellales; family CAG-138; genus JAEYLA01. The sequence goes on along the minus strand of DATMXR010000112.1, from coordinate 44,201 downwards.
AAGATCGTTGAAAAAAACGATGTGGAAATCATAGATTTCGGCATGGTGGACTGCAGCGAGCGCGGATATGAGGCGCTCGAAAAAATGAAGGGCGAGAAGCTGGATCTTTTGTTTGTAAACATGCTTACATACGCCACGTCATCCGTTTTCGCGCCCATTGTGCGCGAGATGAACATACCCATTATCATGACGGCCCTTCAGCCGCTCAGCCGCATGGACTACAGCAGGGCGAGCACGCGCATGCAGCTTGAGAACGACAACGTCTGCTCGGCGGCGGAATTCACGGGCGTGGCCATCCGTATGGGGAAAAGGGTGAATGACGTTATTATAGGGACGCTGCATAACGACCCGGAAGTGGAAAAGGCGGTTGCGGAGTGGTGCGATATCGCGAAGGTGCTGCATGACCTGCGCGGCGCGCGCTTTGGGCTGATGGGGCATGTGCTTGAATCCATGTACGATATGCATGCGGACCCCGCCGCGATCTCGGCCGCGTTCGGCGTGCATGTGCCGCTTTTGGAGGTGGACGACGTACTTGAACTGTACGACACCGTTACGGATCAGGAAGTTGAGGCGGAAAAGAAGCGCATTCTGGAATGCTTCGATACGCCGGACCCCGTAAGCGACCCCATTACCACCAAATTGACGGATACCGACCTGTATCATGCGGCAAGGACGTCCGCGACGCTGCAGAAATTTATAGAAAAATACAAGCTTACGGGCCTTGCGTATTATTACGCCGGGCGCGACGGGTCGATGCACCGGCAGATCGTCAGCTCCTTCATCGTAGGCAATTCGCTTCTAAACGCCCAGGGGGTGCCCATGTGCGGGGAATTCGATATCAAGACCTGCCTGGCCATGTTCATTATGGACCGCCTGGACATCGGAGGCAGCTTTGCGGAATTCCATCCCTTCGATTTTGTGGAGGATTTTATACTGGTCGGGCATGACGGCCCGCACCACATCGCCATAGCGGACGGAAAGCCCGTGCTCAGGAGCCTGAACAAGTACCATGGCAAGCCGGGCAGCGGCGCATCGGTGGAGTTCAAGATCAAGGAAGGGCCCATTACAATGCTTGGCATTACGCAGACGTACGACGGCAAATTCAAATTCATCATCGGCGAAGGCCTGTCCAAGAAAGGGCCGATCCCCCCTACCGGGAATACCAACACAAGGGGGTTCTTTGCGCCGGATACCAGGACGTTTATCAAAAAGTGGACATTGGCGGGCCCCACGCACCATTATGCGCTGGGCGTGGGCCATCATGCGCAGACCATCGCCAAAATCGCCGAGGCGCTGGGAATCGAGTATGAGATCGTAACGGCGTAAGCCGGTACTATTCGGCAAAAAAAGGCGTCCGCGTTTGCATCAGAGCGCGTCTTTGCGCCCCATCCTCCGGTATGCATGCTTACATGCGCCGGAGGATGCGGGGCAAAGACGCCGCCGGTACAGGCGTTGTTTTTGGACGTGCCATGAACTGGAGGGAATATCCATGCAGCTTACATTGGGAATCAACACGGGCTTTGCGCTGAACCGGTACCCGCAACCCGAGGTGTGGGGACGCATCGTGGGGGAGCTGGGCGTAAAAAGCGTGCAGCTGACCGCCAGCCTGATCGACCCGTTTTGGGAGGAGCAGTATATACGGGACCTGGTCCGGCGTATCCGGGAGGCCTCCCTCCGGTATGGGTTCCGGGTAGAGTCCATATTTACCGACGCCTATACGCGGGTAAACCATCTGCTCCATCCCGACGCGCAGGCACGCGAGCTGTGGGAGCGGTGGTTTGAGCGGCTGTTTGAAATCGGCGCCGAGCTGGGGGCGGCCGCCGGAGGCTCCCATTTTGGCATCCTCAGCTTCCGGGATTATTTAAACGAGGAGAAGCGCAAGCGCATGACGGAGCTTGGCATTTCAGCCTGGCAGCGGCTCGCGGCGCGGGCGGCCAGCCTGGGATATTCCTTTTTGTTTATCGAGCCTATGAGTATACCGAGGGAATTCGCGAACACCGTGGCGGAAACGGAGTATTTGCTGGAAGGATTGAATGCGGGGAGCGCGCTTCCTTTCTATGCCTGCCTGGACGTGGGACATGCGCCGCATCCGGACGAACGCGATTGTTATAAGTGGCTTTTGGCGCTGGGAGCGCGGTCGCCCATCATACATCTCCAGCAAACGAGCCTGGGGACGTCCAATCATTGGCCTTTTACCGAAGAATATAACCAAAAAGGGTACATAGAGGGCAAGCGCGTGCTGGATTGCCTGGAACAGGCGGGATGCGAAAAGGCGACGCTGGTACTGGAGCTTTCTCACCGGGAGCATTGGGACACGGACTTTCGGGTGGTGGAGGATCATGAAGCGTCCGTAAAATACTGGCGGCAGTTTGTGAAGGAATAGCATATGCGGGCTTTGGTTCTAAAAGAGGTCGGAACTCTGGTATACGATACGCAGGCGGCCCGTCCCGTTTTGCAAAAGGACGAAGTGCTGCTCCGCGTATGCGCCAGCGGGATTTGCGGAAGCGATTTGGCGCGTGTTTTTGAAAAAGGCACATATTCGATGCCCATGATCCCCGGGCATGAGTTTGCGGGACGAATAGAGGAAGTGGGCCCCGGCGTGGACAGCGGGCTTGTTGGCCGCCGTGCGGCGGTATTTCCCATGCTGCCCTGCATGAGGTGCGCCTCCTGCGCTAGGGGCGAATACGAAACCTGCAAAGCCTACAGCTATTATGGCTCCCGCCGCGACGGCGGGTTTGCGGAGTATTGCGCCGTGAAGACATGGAACCTGGTATTTCTGGACGACGGCATTTCTTATGAGGAAGGCGCCATGATGGAACCCGCCGCGGTGGCGGTCCATGCGCTGCGGCGGGCGAATATAGGGATAGGGGATACCGTGGGAATCGCGGGGGCCGGGCCGATAGGGCTGATGCTCGCGAGCTGGGCCGGCCTGGCGGGCGCGTCCCGCATACTGCTTTGGGATATTGACGAGCGGAAAATATCCTTTGCGCGGGAAATGGGGTTCGAGGCCATATCCTCCCTGAAGGAAGACCCTGCGGATTATATCGGGCGCATCACCGGCGGCAGGGGCATGGACATTTGCGTCGAGGGCGCCGGCGTGCCGCAGACACTCGGCCAATGCATATTGGCGGCCGCCATCGGCGGGCGGGTTGTAACCATGGGCAATCCGGCGGGGAAAATGACTTTGGAGCAGCATACCTACTGGGAGATACTCAGAAAGCAGATCTCCCTGACAGGAACCTGGAATTCCAGCTACGCGCAGCACGGGAGCGACTGGCGCCTGGCGCTCGAAGCGATGGGAAGCGGGCGGCTGAACGTCCGCCGGTTTATTACGCACCGATGCGGCCTCTCGGACGGGATCGCGCCGTTTGAGATGATGCGGGAGCGCGCGGTATTTTACAATAAGGTCATGTTCATCATACAGGAGGATCGGTCATGAAAGCGGCAGTCTTGGAGGCTCTGAATAAAATTGAAGTAAGGCAGGTACCCGACCCGGCATGCGGGGACGACGGAATCCTGTTAAAGGTGCACGCCTGCGCCGTATGCGGAAGCGACATACGCATATTCCATCACGGCAACAGCAGGGTAAAAATGCCCGCCATCATCGGACATGAGATCGCGGGCGAGGTTGTGGCCGCAGGGCGCAATGTGTCCCGCTTTTCGGTGGGGGACCGCGTGGCGGTGGGGGCGGACGTCCCCTGCGGGGAATGCTCCTTCTGCGAGGCGGGAATAGGGAACAACTGCCAGACGAATTATGCGCTGGGCTATCAGTTCCAGGGCGGGTTTGCGCAATATCTTCCGCTCAACGGCATGGTCGTAAACTTTGGGCCCGTCCATAAAATCCCCGATTCCGTGGGGTATGACGAAGCCGCGCTTGCCGAGCCGCTTGCGTGCGTACTGAACGCGCTGGAGCTGTCCGGCATTCGGCTGGGCGACGACGTCGTGATTATCGGCGCGGGCCCTATCGGCATGATGATCATAGAGGTGGCGCGCAAAATGGGCGCCCGCAAGATCATTGTGGTGCAGCGCTCGCGTCCCAGGCTGGAGATGGCAAAGAAATTCGGCGCGGACGCGTATATCTGCTCCGGCGAGGAGGACGCCATTGCCCGGGTCCTGGAGGAAACGGGCGGGCTGGGGGCGGACGTAGTGATTACGGCCAACCCCAGCCCGCAGTCGCACAGCGACGCCCTGCATATGGCGAAAAACCGGGCAAGGGTCAACCTGTTCGGCGGCTTGCCCAAAGGGAGCACGGTCACGCTGGATACGAATATCATCCATTATAAGGAGCTGTTCGTCCACGGCGCGCATGGCTCCTTGCCCAGGCATCACCGGCAGGCGGTGGATATGATAGCCTCCGGCATGGTGGACATGGAAAAATACATCACGCACAGGTTTCCGTTGGAGCGCATCGGCGAAGCGTTCGCGGCGGCGGAAGACCATGCGGGGCTGCGCGTGGTCGTGCATCCCAACGAATAGGGCCTGCAATCGGCTGCGCCGGAAAACGCATGCCTGCCGATTGCGTCGGCCCGAAAAAACTTGCGATAGGATTCGTTTTGAGGAGGATATCGATATGGGCGAGGGGAGCATCTTACGGGGGTACGAATACGCGAAGGAGATATACGCGGCAAAAGGCGTGGATGTGGACGCGGCAATCAGGAGAGCGGACGGCATCCCGGTATCCATGCATTGCTGGCAGGGGGACGACGTCATAGGGTTTGACAGCATAGGGGAGCTGACCGGGGGGATTGCCACAACCGGGAATTATCCCGGGCGCGCGTCCACGCCGCAGGAACTGCGCGCGGACATGGAGGAAGCGCTCAAAATGGTGCCCGGCCGCTTCAAGCTGAATCTGCATGCAAGCTACGCGGAAAAAAACGGGAAAACGGTGGACAGGGACGCGTACACGATTGAACTGTTCCAGACCTGGGTGGATTGGGCGAAAGAGCGCGGCCTGGGGCTGGATTTTAATCCCACATTTTATTCCCATCCCATGATGGACGGCAATTTTTCACTCGCCAGCCCCAATGGGGAAAAACGGAAGTTCTGGGTGGAGCACGGAAAACGCTGCCGGGAAATAGCGCACTCGTTCGCAAAGCAGCTTGGGCAGCCCTGCTCCGTCAACTACTGGATGCCGGACGGGATGAAGGACACCTGCGCGGATACGGCGTATTACCGGGCGATCATGACCCGTTCTCTGGATGAAATATTTGCCGGGCATTTTGAACGCGACATGGTGCTGTGCGCGCTGGAAAGCAAGCTTTTCGGCATAGGAGTGGAAAGCTACACGGTGGCGAGCCATGAATATTCGCTCGCTTACGCTTTAAAGAATGACCTGCTGTATACATTGGACGCGGGCCACTTCCATCCTGCGGAAAGCATCAGCGAAAAAATAAGCCCCATACTGGGGTTCCTGGATAAAATTCTGCTGCATGTCAGCCGCGGCGTGCGCTGGGACAGCGACCATGTCATTGCGCTAAATGACGAGTTGCAGCGCATCATGGACGAGGTGCTTTTTAACGGGTTTGAAAACCGCGTATTGATCGGCCTGGATTTCTTTGACGCTTCCATCAACCGCATCGCCGCGTGGACGATCGGCCTGCGCAACGCGCGCAAGGCCATCTTGAACGCCGCGCTTGCGCCTTCCGGCAGGATACGCCGGGCGGAGCGGGAGGGGGACTATACCCTGCGCCTGGCGCTGCAGGAGGAGCGGAAGTCCCTGCCGTTCGGCGCGGTCTGGGACTATTACTGCCTGCGGCAGGGCAAGTACGCGGGCGAGGACTGGATAGCGGAAATGAAACGGTATGAAAAGGATGTCCTGGCGAAGCGCTGAATGTCCGGACAAAAATCGTACGGCAGTTTTTGGGGGGAGGCAAGGCGGAGATGGGATACTGGTATGTTTCAATCGACACGCTCAATACATTCTGCATGGATGCGTTTACGGCTTTCGGCTTTGACGCGGAACAGGCGCGCGTTATCTCCGACGTCTTGCTGCGGTCGGATTTATATGGCATAGAAAGCCATGGCATGCAGCGCATGGTGCGTTATCACAAGGGCATCGAGAAAGGAATGATCGATGTTCATGCGAAGCCGGAGATCGTGTTTGAGACGCCTGTCTCCGCGGTGGTGGACGGGCACGACGGCATGGGGCAGCTGATCGGAAGATTCTGCATGGATCTCTCCATCAGGAAAGCGAAAACAACGGGCATATCCATTGTGACCGCCCGCAATTCCAACCACTACGGCATAGCGGGCTATTATGCCAAGCTGGCCAGCGACGCCGGGTTCATCGGGTTCAGCTTTACCAATAGCGAAGCGATCATGGTCCCGACCTATGGGCGTATGGCGATGCTGGGCAGCAACCCGATTGCCTGTGCCATGCCTGCGGAGCCGTATGATTTCCTGTTTGACGCCTCCACCACCGTGGTCACCCGCGGCAAATTGGAACTGTATAACAAAAAGAACGAGCCCCTGCCGGAGGGCTGGGCGCTCAACAAGTTTGGGCGGCCCAGCATTGACGCGCCGGACGTGCTCAGGAACATTGTCGCCAAGAACGGAGGCGGCATTATGCCGCTTGGGGGCGACGGAGAGACGCTCGGCTCCCATAAGGGCTACGGATATGGCGTTTTATGCGAGATATTTACCTCCATCCTTTCCCTGGGCATGACGTCCAATTACTGCATGCAGGGCAAAAAAGGAGGCATTTGCCATGGGTTCGCCGCGATAGATCCCTCGATATTTGGCGATCCGCAGGCAATCAGGTCCCATATGTCGGCATTCCTGCGCGAGCTTCGCGCGTCGCCCAAAGCCGAGAACGCCGAGCGCATCTATACGCATGGCGAAAAGGAGATCCTCGCAATGGAGGAACGGCTGAAAAACGGGGTCCCCGTCCACGGGAACACCATGGCGGAAGTGCTGGACATGTGCCGTTATCTGGGCCTGGATTTCAACGCTTATTTTGGGGACTGCCTGCCTTCCGATACAAAGACCGGATTTGCGGAGAACTATTGAGAAGGTCGGTTGGGACAGGTCAAAAAGCGGGTTCGCCGCATTTGAAACGCCGCTATTCAAAAAAGCGGCGTATGTTTTTTCAAAGGCCTTAAAAAATCAGCCGGTTGATATCGCTGGACTTGTAATCGCAGCCCTCGCCGACAAGCCCCACCATCAGGCAGCGTTCGGTGATCGGCTCCGGGTAAAAATCCTCCAGCAGCAGAAACCGGCCGATTTCTTTTGTCCTTTTTACATGCATCCTTGGCCCCGTGCAGCGGTGGGGCGTGTCCCCGATCCGGATGTGGTTGTCGTCCAGAAACGAAATGGGGAGGTCCGCGTCTATGAGCTTTTGCACCTTTTCCATCAGCTCCGGCGGCGAAAAGGCGGGCTTGCTTTCAAAACTCAGTATGAACCCGTGGCGCACGTCTGCGTGCTCGTAGCGCGGGCAATTTCCGTTCATGACGTATTCGCACAGGTCCTCGGCGGTATGCGCCCTGAGCCGGTAGGGAAGGGATGGGAACACGCGCTCGCGCAGCTCCTCGGGCTCCGGGCCGAACAGGCTTGGGCGGGTGATGATGACCTCCTCCCCGATGCCGATCAAAAGATGCGCGTTGCGCCCGAGCGCGGGGTAGATGAGGTCGAAATGCTCCACGACCACCCGCTTGCCGCGGTCGATCGCCTCCAGTATGGCCTCGATTAGTACGTGCGGCTGGTGGAAGGCCGTCTCGAAACGGATATCCACATGGTAGGTGTGCGGCGAATAGAAGCCGCTGTCGTCGCCGAGGTCCATTAGCGGCAGGGGCCGCACGTTCACCCCTTCGTCGTCGTTGGTCAGCTCCAGCCCCGGGAACATGCCCTTGACGAGCATGCTCTTGCCCGAGCCCGCGTCGCCCACCAGCCCTATAAGCTTGTCGAAGGGACTCAAATATTGCTGGGCAATCTGCATGCCCAGGTCGGCCATGCGCACATATCCGCGCGGGGCCAGAAAGACGCTGTACAGATGGTTCTTCTGCATCCGGGCGGAATACGACATATTGCCCTCCTCTTTAAATATCGAGTTCGAGGTACAGCAGCGGGGCGTGCTGCTGCGCGCCGTAGACGTCCGTCTCGCCCGGGTCGCCCGAGCACAGGGGGCGCCGTATGGTGATCTTGATCGCCTTGGCGGGCTTGAATTCCACGATGTTGATGATGTCCTCGGGCTTTACGCCATAGAGCCGGCAGACGGTCTCTTCGTCGATGGCTTTGGCCCTGCATACCCGCTCAAAGCTTTCGAAGTCCTTGAACAGGATATCCATCGTCAGCTCGTAGGGACCCGAGTTCTTGCTGCGGATGATGTCCGCGATTTCGGTAAGCTTCGTCTTCATGGCATGCTCCTTACAGCGCGATCAGTTCGGCGGGGAACAGGGCGGCGGGGTCCTCCGTTTGCAGCAGGTGGTATACGCTGAATACGTAGACCTCCCCCGCGTGAAAATCGCTGGGGGAGTACGGGAACGCCAGGTTGCCCGCCGTGGCCCTGCGGCCCGCGTATCCGTAATGCAGCATGGTGGAGCGGGCGAAGGCGCAGATGGTGTCGGCTTTTTCCTGAGTGTCCGCCACCGCCTCGATCACGACGCCCAGCTCGTGGACGCCCTCGGTGCCGGGGGCGGGCTCCAGAGGCCCCATCACGCCGTCGCGCCCGTAGAGTATAAAATGCAGCCGGTAATCCCAGCCGTTCTCGCGGAAATTGTCCGCCACGCGCTCGCGCACGCCCGCGGTGATCTCGTCGATCCCGGCGATCATGACGGGGTCCCGCGTGCCCGCGATGGAAACGGTGCGAAACCCGATCTTTTTCGCTCCCTCCAGCTTCACGGTATAGCTTGCTGCGGGGACAAACCGGCTGCCCGTCACCCGGACGGCGCTGTCCGTCAGCTGCTCGAAGCGGCAGTCCGTCAGGTCCAGGTGTCCGCCCGGCCCGGGCAGTATGTAGGGGTTCGTCTTTTCGTACAGCGTGTGGGCAGCCACGGAAAGCGTGGTGCATTTGCGCGCGGGATTCAATGGCTCCACGGTAAAGTAGTCCTCACCGATGCAGCCGAACATGCAGTCCGAGCCGCTGCCCGGCGCGGCGCAGATGGCGGCGCATTCGAGTATCTTGCCAAGATGCACGGCAAGGCCCTTGTCGTATCCTTTTAAGACCGCGGGCGCCGCGAACACGGCCGGGTCGTACGCCCGCCCGGCCAGCACCACCTGCGCGCCGCTATGGAGCGCGCGCATGATGGGTTCAAGTCCCATCTGCCCCACGATGTGGCTGGACGCTTCGATATCGCCTGCCGTCAGCGCGGGCGCGGGAGGGAGCGGGGCGATGCGCCCGGCGGCAAGCTCCTGTAAAAGCATGCCCTTATCAAATTCGGCGTGGAGGAGCGCCATTTTAAAATGGAGATCGTGCCTGCGGGCGATCTCCTCGATGATTTCCCGGCACCAGCTAAGGTGGGGCTCCGCCCCGCTGCCGCCCGCCGTGCCTATGACGACGGGGATGCCGTTCGGGATGCCGGAAAGCAGCATGATCTCAAGGTCGCGCATGACCGCGTTCCTGTCCGTGAAGGAGACGCCCGCGCCCAGGTAATAGGGGCCCGGGTCGGTGGAACCCGCGTCCGCGGCGATCAGGTGGGGGCGGCGTTTCATGCCCTCCTCAAAGGACGCTTTGGGAAACCCGTAGCCCAGTATGGCGGTTGCGGAGAGTATGCGGAACTCCTCTTTCATTGCCTGCCTCCTTCCAAGTATTCGTTGAGCGTTAAAATGCGGCGCATTTCGTTGTAGACGATCATGTACCCCTCGTCCACGCCCATGCCGGGCTTGGCGAGTATCTGGTCGGGCTGCGCCGCCATCGCGATATGGACGCAAACCTGGGCCGAGCGCTCCGTCTCGTTGCACGTGCCGCCCTGATAGGCGCCGATGCCCTTTTGTTTGCAATAAAGCACCGCCTCCGCCACGTTGTTGACGCCGCCCAGGTCCGGCGTCTTGATCTGTATCATATGGCCCGCCCGGTTGTCCGCGAAATATACGATATCCTCCAGCGTGTTGCACCATTCGTCGGCCACAAGCTCCACGGGGATACAGCGTTCGTCCACCGCCCGGCGAAGGTCGCGGAGCGCCTCCATCTGCTCTTGCCTGCCGCCCGCGTCCATGGGCCCCTCGATGCGCAGGCGGAAAGGCTTTGCGGCCTCGCATAGGCGGCCCAGGTACTCCGCCATGGCTTCATAATTGTCGTTCCCGAACGCCTGCCCGATGGTGCCGTACACGTCGATGTGCAGCACGGGGGCGTAGCTTTCCTCCGGGCGCAGTTTGAGTATCCGCTCCCGGAGCCAGCCGACGTATTCCAAAAGCAGCTCGCCGTGCCTGCCCAGTTTGGCGTCCACATTGTTGATGAGCGCGTGGGGGAGCACCTGCGCGCCTTTTAATATCATTTTATCGGCGTTGGCGTACCGGTTGTCGCCGGACTGCGCGAATATGGGGATGGGCCGCCTGGACATTGTACAGCCGTATTCGTCTGCGATGACCCGGCACATGAGCCTATGCGTTGATTTTGCCACCGCGTCCAGCAGCGCCTGGGTCACGCCGTAGCGGACGGCGGTATGCAGCCGCGCGCCTTCCGCCGTGACGATCCCCTCGATCTTCTCCGCCATACCGCGGAATGTGGTCAGTTCCGCTCCCTCCAGCGCGGGGGTGACGTACGCCTCCATGACCGGTATAAAGTCCCGCGCCAAAAACAGCGGGTCCCTGCCGCCCGCGCCGGAATACTGCACGGCGGCGCAGTCCCCCCAGGCCAGCTGTCCGTCCTCGAGCAGCAGCAGCACGGACACACATTCGCCCGCCTGGCGCACGGCGGAGAAGCCCTGCGTACACGCCTTGCCAAGGTACGCCTCCCCGTCCGCCGCGGCCCCGGCCTTGATAGCCTTCTGGTCGTCGAAAAAGAAGCCGGTGCGTCCGCCCGCATACAAAACCTTTTTGATGCGCATCTGTTCCCTCCGAATTCCGGAATTTATTCAGCGCGGGCGGCCGACCAGGCGGCCCTTGCCCACGGCGTAGATATCGTCGATCACCATCTGGAAGCTGACGCTGCGTCTTTCCGTTTGGGCGCGCCGCTCGATCTTTTCCCGGTGGAATTCCATCAGGTCGGGGGAGAGCGGGATCGCGCCGGGCTTTAGCATGCGCACCGCGCCCTCGTTGTCGCGCGCGGGAAGCATCAGGCCTTTGTTGTACTTGCTGGGCGCGAAGGGGATATCCAGCACGCCCGCCTCGAACGCGTTCACCGCGCCCGCGGCGATATCGCCCCCGCCCAGCTCGAAGCATTTATCGAGTATGCAGCGGGTCTCGGCCTCTATGACGCTCCGCTCCAGCGCCAGGCTGTTTTCATCCGGCTTCTGGTCGCTGAGCATGGAGATCACCTGCCGCGTGCATCTTAAACCCTGGGCGTTTGACTCCATGGTGGGCACCCCGAACGCCTCGTGCGGCGTTTTGACGATGATCTTGGTGGCCTTCCCGAGTACGGCCGCCACGCTGCCCAGCGCGATCACGCCGAACGCCTTTGCTTCGTCCTGCGGGAAGCCGCCCATCCACTGGTGCATCACCGTGGTGAGCGCGACGTCGCCGTAGCCGTACCGTGTAAGATATTCCCCGGTCAGGCTGCGCAGCGTCTCGATCGCCGCGACGTCCTGCACCAGGTTCCCGCACTGGCCGTACCCTACGGTGATGTTGCGGCAGCCCTGCTCGGCCGCCAGCAGGCTTTCTATGATGGCCACGGCGTGGGAAACGCAGGGCGGCACCAGCGTGCCCGTCAGCGGGCCGAAGGGCTCGCGGTTGATGGGCGCGCCCGCCTCCTCGTACATCCCGGTGAGCCTGTCTACGTACTGCCAGTCCCGTATGGTGCGCGTAAGAGTCGCGTTTTTTGCATAAGGGATATTATAGGAAATACCGCCGCCCTCAAAGCTTGTAAAGCCGCCCGCGTAGCTGATTTCCGCCAGCAGGCGCGCGTCCGGCGTGCCGTGCCGCACCTGTACGGGCGTATCGAGCGCCTCTATGATCCTGCGGCAGCCGGGTACGCCGTGGTTGACCGCCGGGAAGCCGTTGAGCATGGATTTGCCGCTCAGTTCGGTTTCGCGGATGCCCTTTTCCGCCTCCTCGTAGCGGTTCAAACGCGTGTAGCTGTCGATCGTGGTGGGCAGAAGATCGGCCTCGCCGTTATCCTGCAGGTATTTGAGCAAAGTGATATGGTCCTCGATACAGGCGACGCCCGCGCGCGGCTGCACCAGCGTTGCACCCGCCTCGTCGGCGCGCCTGAGCTTTTCGGAGAATACCTTGCTGCCGGGAAGCCGCCTGTGGTACGCTACGCCCCGGTCAAAATCCGCATCCGCGCCCGTGGGCCACTGCCTGAGCACATCGGCCCGGATGGAATGGAACGCCTCGTCGCTAAGCTTCCTGTTGCACAGATCCATAACTCGTCAACTCCTTTTTCAATATCCGCAGCGCCGCGCCGGGATGGGTGACGCTCAAAAGCCCCATTGCGGAAAGGATGTATTGCCCGTCCAGCAGCACCTCGGCCCGGACGGGCCTGAGCGACATCGGCTGTTCCTCGCTGTACAGGGCGCGCGCGGCGATCCCCCCGACGCCCCGGGCGCGTATCAGCGCCCCGCCGGTCAGCACCAGCTTTGTTACGTCCCGCAGGTCCTTGCCTGTTTGCAGGTACGACCAGCCCAAAGGGGTGCATACGCTCTCGAGCGTACCCGCGTGCCGCATGGCCGCGATTTCCACCGCGAGCGAGGCGAGCGCGTGATCGAGAAGGGCGTCCTCCCCGCTTTGGGGCAGGTACTTAGGGTCCGCGGCCAAAGCCCGCACGCGGGCTTCGGCTTCTTCGGGCGCAAGGCCGCATAAAGCCGCGATGCGCTCTCTCCCCGCGCTTTCCAATATGCCAAGGGCGTTAAACCGCATGCCGATATCGCCTTCCACGGAGCGCTTGGCGTAGGGCTCCGTCAGCCCGCTGACGAACGTGTTGGGCTGGCGCGGTTCGCCGCCGGACATGGAGTACACGTCCGTTGTGGCGCCGCCCAGGTCCACGGCCATCAGCTCGCCCAGGCCGGGTTCGTCCGCGCAGCCTTTGGAGAGCAGCTCCAGCGCCCGGTACGCCGCCGCAGGCGTAGGCATCACGATGCCGTCAAGCAGGCTTTGCGCGCCGCTTAACCCCTTGGCGCAGACGATCCGCTCCATAAATATGGAACGGATGCACTCCTGCGCGGGCTTGATATCCAGCTCGTTGAACCGCGGCATCACGTTCGCGGTCATATACACCCGTTTGGCGGAGAGGATCGCCGCGCATTCCTCGGCGCAGCTCCGGTTCCCCGCCAGCACGATGGGGCAAATAAGCGCGCTTTGCGCAAGGGAGCGCGCATTGTGCAGGATGCACGCGCTGTCGCCGCCGTCGGTGCCGCCGGTCAGCAGCAGGATATCCGGGCCGATGCGCTCGAGCTCCCGGATGTCCGCGCCGGTCAGCTGGTAAGAATAGGTTTTTGCCACCTTCGCGCCCGCGCCCAGAGCCGCGAGCTTTGCCGCCTTGCCCGTCAGCGCGGGCACCAGGCCGCAGGCGCACATATTGAGCCCCCCGGCGGCGCTGGAGCAGGCGTAGCGCGCCGTAAACTCCAGCTTGCCCGTACGGCTCTCAAGCGCGCATAGGGCGCGGGAAAGCCCCTCGCCGATATCCGTCCGCACGGTGGTATGGCTCTGCGCCGTGCCCAGCAGCCGTTCTTCGCCAACATCCACCGCAGTGAGCTTGGTGTAGGTGCTGCCGAAATCGATGAGCAGCACGGGCTCAGTCAATTTGAAGCGCCTCCTTAAGCGCCGCGACCGCCGCCTGGGGATCGGCCCCCGGGGGGAATACCCGGTCGAATCCCATGGCGAGAAAGCGCCGCTCCACTTCGTCGAAGGGCTGCTTGCCCACCACCAGGTTGCCGCCCGCGTACAAAAGGATTCCCTTCAGGCCCGCTTCGTCGCACTTCTCGCGCAGGCCCCGGCAATCCAGTTCCCCGTGCCCGTACAGGGACGATACCACGATGGCGTCCGCGCCCGTTTCCACGGCGGCGTCGATATACTCCTCCTGCGAAACCATGACCCCCAGGTTGACCACCTCGAAGCCCGCTTCCGTAAACACATGGTAGAGGATCCTGTTGCCCACCGCGTGCACGTCCGCCCCGATCACGCCCATGACCAGCTTTTTCTTCATTTTTCGCGTCTTCGCCTCCGCAAGGCAAGATAGCGCCGCAGCGCCGCATGTTTATCAATTCCGCCACAGCCTGGACCCTGTCGCGCTTACCAATCGTTTCAAGTGATCCCGCGCCCCCGAAGCTCATCCGGCCGCAGCCGGAAGGAGCGGCAAACAAAAAGCCCACGAATATGCGCGGGCGTTTTCCACAGGGGCCGCCGGTACGGCCGCGGCATGCCAAATCCGGCGGCGCCTGTTCGGGCGCGCCGGGCTGTTCCGGCGACCGTATCTCTGGAACCTTGCTCCGCCCGTATGACTCGCAATATACCATCCTCAAGACTACCGGTGACTTTTCCCTTATGCTATGCTATGATGGTAACATCGGTTTATAACAATATCCAACACATAATACGCACATTTCATCACAGCATTTTGATTGTGATAGAGCGGACCGGAACAGATATGAATTTTACGAGCCTGAAGTATTTTCTTGTGGTCACGGAGGAGCTGAACGTCACCAGGGCCGCAAAGCGCCTCTACATCAGCCAGCAATCCCTGAGCGCGCATATCGCGGCGCTGGAAAAGGACCTCAATGTAAAGCTTTTCGACCGGACGCCGGTGTTCGCGCTTACCTACGCGGGCGTCAGGCTGGAGACGTTCGCCCGAAAGATATTGGATCTGGAGCGGCAGGCGTACAGCGAGATGGACGATATCGCGGGGCAGCGCCGCGGCGCGCTTCGCATAGGGATGTCCCATACCTGCGGCCGCGCCATACTGCCCAAGATATTGCCGGGGTTCCACGAAAAGAACCCGTTCATAGAGACGTCCGTGATGGAGGGAAACTCCGCGGAGCTGGAGGATCACCTCAAACACGGGCGCATCGACCTGATGATCGTATTCACCCCCGTCACGCTCGAATCGGTGGAGATCATCCCCTTGGCCGTGGAGCGGCTGCTGCTGCTTGTGCCCAGGAAGCTGTCAAAAACGCTCTTTGGCGAGCACTCTGAATATATGCGCGGCAAATTCTCGATTTCGGCGGATATCTCCTGCTTTGAGGATATGCCGTTCATCCTGCTGAAGAAAGGCAACCGGATCCGCAGCCTGATCGACGGCTACACCAGTTCCCGCGGCGTGAAGCTCAATGTGCTTTTTGAGACCGAAAACACGGAAACGGCCTACGCGCTGGCGCAGAACGGGATGGGGATCGCCGTCTACCCCGAGCTGTTCCTCAAACACATCCACGGCATGAACCCCGGGGAGGATGAAACCGTGGACTATTTCCCCATTACGGACGCTTCCGCCTCCGGGACGCTGGCCATTTGCTATGACCGCAGCCGCTATCTTTCCAACGCCGCGCGCGATTTTATAAAGATCGCCTGCGACGCCCTGCGGGAATAGCGGCGCAGGATACGGGGCGTTTTTAGAACAATTTTCCCGGGTTCAGAATGCCGTTGGGGTCGAACGCCCGCTTGATCCCGCGCATGAGCTCCAACTGCCCGTTCTCGAACGTTTCCGCCATATACCGTTTTTTCGCATAGCCTATGCCGTGTTCGCCCGAAACCAGGCCGTTCATTTCCCGCGCCTTCAAATACATCCGGTCAAAGGCTAAGTTGAGCACCCGCTTCCAGTCCTCCTCGCCCCGCCCGTCGCGGCAGACGTATACGTGCAGGTTGCCGTCCCCCGCATGCCCGAAGCTGGGGATGCGCACATGGAGTTCCTGCGCGATCTCATGCGTGTAGAGGATGAATTCCGCCACTTTATCGCGGGGGACCACGACGTCGCACTCGTCCAGCTCGTCGGTGGAGGCCTTGATGGCTTCCAGGAACGCGCCCCGCGCGCTCCAGACGGACTGCTTGCGCTCGTCGGTGTCCACGATATAGGCGTCGTGCGCGCCCTCATTGATGCAGAGATCCGCGATCATGGAGAGTTCCTTGTCGACGGCCGCGCGGTCGTTTCCGTCCACGGTCACTAAAAGGTACGCCGGGGCTTTGGTGTCGGGGAACCGCTTGCCCAGATATTCTTCCGCAAAGAGTATGGTATCCCGTTCCATGAACTCGACCGCGGTGAGCGAGGCGCGGCTCCTGACGAGCGGGGGCACGGTCCCGATCGCCTCCCGGATGGAGGAGAACGGAATTAAAAGCGATACCGTGACCGCGGGCAGCGGGATCACTTTTAAGACCGCTTCGGTGATGATACCAAGCGTGCCCTCCGAACCCACGATGAGGTTCTGGATGCTGTAGCCCGTGCTGTTCTTTACCACTTTCCCGCCCGTTTTGATGACCTCGCCGGTCGGCAGCACCACCGTCAGGCCGCGCACATAATCGCGGGTGACGCCGTACTTTACGGCGCGCATGCCGCCCGCGTTCGTGCTGATGTTGCCGCCGATCGTGGCCGTCTTTTCGCCCGGGTCGGGGGGATAGAGGAATTTGCGCGCCTCCGCGAAGGCGGCAAGCTCCATAAGCAGCACCCCGGGCTGCACGGTAACGGTCAGGTTGTTTTCGTCCAGCTCCAGTATGCTGTTCATCAGCGCGGTTTCGAGCATGATGCCGCCGTGCAGCGCGACCGCGGCGCCCACAAGGCCCGTGCCGCTCCCCCGCGCCACCACGGGAATATGCTGTTCGTTGGCGTATTTCATCACGGAGGCGACTTCCTCCGTGGAAACGGCTCTTACAAGCACATCGGGCAGGAGTTCGACGCCGCCCAGCTCGTCGTGGCTGTAATCGGGGCTGATGGCGTTGCCCGTGACGACGCGCCCGGGCGACGTGATGCGTATGAGATACGCGATGTCGGCTTCGTCGATTTTCTTATACATACCTGCCCTCCCGGATGCCGGCGATCAGCATCGGCACAATTTCATAAAGGTCGCCTACCAGGCCGTAGTGCGCCACATCGAATATATTCGCGTGTTCGTCGCGGTTGATGGCCACGATGCAATCGGCGCCCTTCATGCCCGCTGTGAACTGCACCGCGCCGGATATGCCGATTGCGATCAGCAGCCGCGGCTTGACGGTACGCCCCGAAAGCCCGATCTGCCGCTTGGCGTCCAGCCACCCGGCCTCTATTAATGGGCGGGTGCCCGCGACGCGTGCGCCAAGAAGCTCCGCAAGCTCTTCTATCATCCGCATGTCGTTCGCGCTTTTGAGGCCCCTGCCCGCCGCCACGATCACCTCCGCCTCGGAAAGGTCGATCTCCGCGGGCTTTTTGACGACGCCGAGCACCGCAGTGCCGCTTGCAAGCATCCGCGCGTCCACCGGCACACGCACGATCTCGCCTTCTGCGCGCTCCGTACGCCGGGGCGTCGCGAATACCCGATACCGCACCGTACAGAATTGCGGGCGGGCATTAGGCGTTATGATCTGCGCCATGATGTTGCCGCCGAACGCGGGGCGGATCTGCACAAGATCGGTGTTTTCCCGCATCTGCAGCGCCGTGCAGTCCGCGGTAAGCCCCGCGCCGCAGCGCGCCGCCACCTTGGGCGCGAGCGAACGGCCGATATTGGTCGCGCCGACCAGTACGGACGACGGCCTGGCGCGCTCTATAAAATCATAAAACGCGTTGGCATAGGGGGATATGGAGAACCGGTCCAAGGCCGCGTCGTCGTATACGAATACCTTGTCCGCCCCGTAATGCAGCAATTCGTTTGCGATATCCGTCATTCCGCTGCCGATCGCCAGCGCGTATACGGGATGCCCCGTGACTTTTACAAGCGCCCTGGCTTTTCCTAGCAGTTCCAGCGTAACGGGATGAATGCTCTCGCCCCTGCGCTCGGCAAATACCGCGACGCCTGTCCACTCGCTTTTATCCAGCTTTTGTGTATCTTCTTCCTCCCAGGTGATGACGCCCTTTGGGCCTCTGGTCACGCAAAGCCTGCAAAGCCTGCAGCCTGCGCCTATGTTCAGTCTGCCGTCCCGTGCGTCTATGGCGGCAAACGGGCAGAGCGCGATCAATTGCGCGATATTCTCTTCATTGAGAAGGGCTTGATGTATGTTCAGCGCCATGTGAATTTCCTCGATATCAGCTTCTTTTCTTTGAGCAGCGCGCCCAATGCGTCGCTCAGTTCCGCGCCGCTGCCATGGAGCATGTGCTTATCCGCGTTCTTTTCCGGGGGGAATATCCGCTCGACCTGCGTGGGCGAGCCTTTCAGGCCGCAGCGCGCAATATCGATAGTTTCAAGCTCCTGCACGGACCATACGGTCACCTGACCGGCCCCGGCATCGATGCGGCGCATGCGCCTGTACGAAGGAAGCCGGGGCGTGTTGACGTCTTTCTCGATGGACAGCAGGCAGGGCAGCTTCATTTTTTGCGTCTGCAGCCTGTCGTCCAGGCTGATGCGGACGGTAACGTCTTCCCGCGTCGCATCCATAATTTCGCATACGTTCGTCGCATGCTCAATGCCGAGCAGCTCCGCCATTTCAGGCCCTACCTGCGCGGTATCGCCGTCCGTCGTCTGTTTGCCGCAGAGAATAAGGTCGTAACCGCCCATCTGCTCGACGCCGCATTTGAGCGCGTAGCTCGTTGCGGCCACATCCGAACCGGCAAATTTCCTGTCCGAAAGTAAAGTCGCGCTTTCCGCGCCCATATACAGCGTCTCGAGCAAAGCCGCCTTCGCCTGCGGCGGGCCCATGGTCAGCGTCCGCACGCGGCCGCCGTATTTTTCGCAAAGCGAATACGCAAGCTCCAGCGCGAACAGGTCGTATGGGTTGAGCTTGCTGTCCACGCCGTCCCGTTTTAATACGCCGGTCACGGGGTCGACCTCCACCTCGTTGGTTCCCGGCACCTGCTTGACACATACGATGATTTCCATACTCTCTCCATGATTCAGCTGAATTTGACCGGCGCTTTAGAATTGCCGCGGCTCCACAATAACGGAAACGCCGTCGGGGATTACCGTAACATTCGAGCCGTCCTTCTGCGCTTTGGCCATCAAAAGCGCCTGCGCAAGCGTGGCGGCGTATTCCATCTTCATATCCCGCACGGTGCTTTCCAGTTCCGGCCGGGAAACGAAAATGACGCGGTGCTTCTTCAGTATACGCGAAAGTATCTGCGATTCCCATTGGTCCTGCACGGTTTTTTTCTGCGGCGTAGCCATGATCTCATCATAGAGGGCGGCGGGGCTTTTGCAATCCCGCAGCGACCGGTAGAACGCTTCGCCGCCCGCGCCGTCGGCGCACTCCGCGCAGACAATCAGCGTTGCGCCGGGGTTGGCGCTCGCCTCCGCCGCCGTAAGCCCTTTTACGCACTGGTAGATGTTTTGGTCCAGCGGCGCGCCGCCGTTGGTGGTAATCACCACGTCGGCGGGCGCGGCCCGCACCACGCAGTATTGCCGCAGGAATTCGCAGCCCGCATTGTGCGCCTCCGCCGGGTCCCCCGCAAATGCGCGCACGATGTTCTTCCCGCCGTCCAGCACCACATTGACGATATACCTGAGCTTTGCGAGCCGCGCCGCGGCGAGCATATCGATATGCAGGGGATTTCCCTCCAGCACGCCCGTACGGGCAAACGGGCTGTCTATAAAAGCGCTGCAATGGTTCCCCAATACCGTTACGCGGTCGCATACGCCGGGCAGAACGGACTTGCGCCCGCCCGAGAAGCCCGCAAAAAAGTGGGGCTCTATAAAGCCTTCGGCAACCAATAAATCCGTTTCCGCCGCCGCGCGGTCAATTAAAAGCGGCGCGCCGGACGGCAGTATGCCGATCTGCACGTTCTGCGCCGCGTCTTCACAGTCGTGTACCACGACATGCTCCCGCTCAAGGATATCCGGCCCCAGCTTTTGAAGAAGCTCCGCCCTTGTGGTCCCCCGGTGAAAGCCCGTCGCGACCAGCAGCGTGATTTGGATGCCGGGGTTATAAAGCCGCATCGCTTCGAGCATAGGGGGCAATATCTCGCGGCTGGGCACGGGGCGCGTGTGATCGCTGATGATGACGGTCGCCCGTGCGGCGCCTTCCCCGAGTTCGCTCAGGGGCGGGGCGCCTATTGGCCGCTCCATCGCCTCGCGTACGATCTCAAGGCCGGGCCTTCCGCCGCCCATGCCGCCCACCCGGGAAGTCAATATGCGGGCGCCGCCGCAATCGTACGGGATATGCCCGTTTCCGTATGGCAAATGGATCAGCATAGAATCCCCCCCTTTATGCGTTGTGCGGCAAATGCACCAGCGTTCCCGCGCTTGCCATATGCCGCTGCAGGAGGCCGACGTCGAGGGATTGAAATTCCTTTCCCTCGCAGAGAGCGGCGGCCTTGCCCGCGGCCTCGCCCGTCATCGCGGCGACGGGTATCACGCGCGTGACCTCCCATGCCTGCGGGTCCGCGCATGAGATGATGCGCCCGGCGGCGATGACATTTTTCACGGTATGGGTAATCAGCGCGCCGTAGGGCACTTCAAATACGACTCCGGGCGTGCGCCAATCCCCGCAGCTTCCTATGGAATCCTCCGTATAGCCGCCCTGACGGCCGAACGAGACGGCGGAAATCCCCTCTATCATGCGCACGGTGCGGAATTGGGGCATGGAGGGCAGGCCCGTAAAGGCAAATTGCTTCGGGTCGGACCGCGTCAGCATATCGCGCAGCAGCGCGCGGCCGTTGATCAGGTATTCGTTTACATCGTTTGCCGTGGCGCCTGTCAGGGGGCGCTGCCCGGCCGGGTTTCCGTTGCCCAGGGAATCCGAACCCGGCATGGCCAGCTTTACGGCTTTGGAAACGTCTTTGCAGCGGGCCGCTTCCTCCGCCGCCTGCAGGTCTATGGCGTAACACCAGGGGGAAAGGTAATTGACGCCTTGCTTGAGCGGCGCGCCCAGGGAGGCGAATACTTTCGCGTCGCCCGTGGCGTCGACGACGGAGCCGCAGCGGTATGCGCTTCTTCCGTCCTGGTTTTCCACAATAATATGCGTGCAGTAACCGTTTTCCGATACCGCGGACGTAAACTGGGTATCCAGCATCAGATCCACGCCGTTGTCCAGCACAAACTGATCGAGCTGCAATAAAAAAGCCGGGCCGTTGAATTCCGTCTGGTAGCGCGCTGTCCCGCGGCCTCCGGCGTTCGGGCCCATCCATTCGGGCGGCAGGGTATGGTAGCTGTCTTTGATGGATAAATGAAGCAGTTCTTCCGCCACCCCGCCTATGAGCTTCGTACCCAGGCCGTCGCACAGCGGCAGGTACAGCGTAATGTACCCGATGGTTGCAAGGCCGCCCAACGACACGGTCTTTTCTACCAGCAGCGTAAGCGCGCCGGACCGGGCCGCGGTGACAGCCGCGGCAACCCCGGCAACGCCGCCGCCTATCACGATCACGTCATATTCTTTCCGAACGGGGATGTCTTCTTTGAGTTTGAGCGTATTGCCTGCGGACATGAAACGATCTCCAATGCATAGATTGCGGCTACAAAAGTGCAAGTCTATTATCTTATTTCCGCGCGGGGAACACAAGTGGAGAAAATTTCGAATAGGAGGAGAAAGGTACTGCGTTCTTTGAGATATATTGCTTATCGGGAATTCCGTATGGACACTGGAGACATGAGCGGCCTTGCAAAGAAAGAATGTCTAAAAATGATATGATATTGTCGCAAAGAGGAATTCACAAGACAGGCGGAACTCGTTAGGATTTAAGTAACGGGAAGTCGGGCGTTGGCGTTATTCGTTTGTATTGTGAAGCCGAATGAGAATGAATCAGGAGAAACGCAATATGACAACCAATCATTCTGGCCCTTCCCGATATAGCGTGGCATCCGTTCCCTTAATGGGCGACCAGCTGTCGGTCGACGTATTCAGTATTAACAGCATCAACGATTCATCCTATGTCAGGGGAAAAGGCAAATTTTTTGAGGATGCGCATAACCACATCTATTTCGAGATGCATGCGGTTGAATCGGGGGAGAATGTATACGCATTCGGCAAAAAATCCGTCACGGTAAAAACCGATCAGTTCCTTCTGATCCGGCCCAACACGATGCATTACCTGGTCAGCCGCAAGGAGGGTACGGAGAAGTTCGGCTTCTGCTTTATTATACAAACGACAGGCGGTTCCTGCCGTGAAGAACATCATTTGGTAAACGCCCTGTTAAAAGAGGAGTACATCCTGGGGACGTTTTCCGGGCGCATGAAGACGCTTTTCCAATTTGCGCTGCAGGAAAGCCAGCACTCCACTTGGGGAAACATGCTCGGGATACGCATGCTTGCCGGCATGCTCATATTAGAAATAGCGAAAAGTTCAGACGTGGCGGCGCCTGACATCATGGGCGAAATGATTCCCAAACATGATATGCGCTTTTCGATAGCAAAACAGTTTATTCAGGATAATGTCCATATTCCTCTTTCGTGTGCCAAGGTTGCCACGATATCGCATTTGAGCGTCCGGCAGCTTGATCGGATCTTTCTTGCCGAGTGCAGCATGACCGTCAAAGAATATATCAATTTTTGCAAGCATACCGCCGCAAAAAACAGGCTGCGCTCAACCGATGACGCCATACAGAATATCAGCGCGGATTTGGGCTTTGCCAATCCGTATGTATTTACAAGGTTTTTCAAAAAGATGGAGGGCATAAGCCCCAGCAAATACAGAAAGAAACTCTAAAGCAAATGGCGAAAGTTCCATAAAAACATACAGGAGGAAAAGCAATTGAAAAAGGCGGTATCAACTTTAGTGGCGCTGTTCATGGCGTTTGTACTGGTTGCCTGCAGCGCAGGGAGCACGAACGTTCCCGCGGAAACGGCCGCTGCGGCGGCGCCGGGCGGTTCTAAAACGGCAACGCCGGCGGATAAGCCCGCGGAGGAAGCGGGCCGTACGCCCATCACTCTGAAGATATCCACTGCCGCGGCCGATTCCGAAACCCATGTTCAGGCGCTGTACCAGTTTAAGAAACAGGTCGAAGAAAATGCGGATTGGATCACCGTTGAAGTATATCCTTCCGCCACGCTTTTTGCGCAGGATGCGAACATCGATGCAATGATGCGCGGAAATCTTGAAATGTGCTTGACCAGTTCTTCCTGGCTGGCAGAGTATGTTCCCTCTCTGAACATGTTTGCGGCCCCCTATCTGTTCAAGGATTACGAACATATGAGCGCGGTGCTCAACGGCGAAATTGGCAAGGAGCTGTTTGAATCCGTAGCCAATGAAATAGGGGTGCGCGTCATCGGCGTGTTCTACATCGGCTCCCGTACGATCAACCTCACGGAGGATAAGGAGGTTACCGGGCGCGCCGACTTGAAAGGCGTCCAACTGCGCGTCCCCAATTCGGCCTCCTGGATCTATATGTGCACCGCGCTGGGAGCCGACCCGATTCCCATGGCGCTTTCCGAAACCTACCTCGGTCTGCAGACCGGCGCTGTGGACGGCCAGGATAATCCGCTGCCTGCCACGATGTCCAACGGTTTTGGCGAGGTTACCAAGAGCATCACCATGACCAACCATATTGTCGACCAGGTCTGGCTGGCTATCAGCGAAGAAGTCTGGGCCAAAATGGATGACCAGAGCCGGGAGGTCGTTTCCGCTGCGGCCCAGGCTGCGCGTGAATTCTGCGATACGTCCAACCTGGAAAAAATCGAGACCCTGATCCCCGAATTTGAGGCTATGGGCGTCACCGTGTACCGGCCCGACGTATCCGCCTTCCGCCAGGAGGTCATGGACTATCAATGGGCTGATACGGAGCAGAGCGGCGAGTGGGACGCAGACCTTTTCAATAAAATACAGGAACTTGCATCCTAGACCCACCCGAAACAATAGAACTGCTGCCGTATGAGCCGCTCATGCGGCAGCGGCTTCTGCAAAAGCCCGATAGGAGAGTGTCATGAAAATATTCATAAAAATTGGCCAACGTTTTCTCGATTTGATAGAGGTATATATCCCCACCTTTTGCCTTATTGTTACTTTCGTATCTTTCGTTATACAGGTAGTGTCCAGGTACTGCTTTGGGAGCCAGGTGAGATGGACATACGAGATGTGCCTTACCGGCTTTTTGTGGTGCTTGCTGCTGGCGGCTCCATACGCGCAAAGGGAACACTCCCATGTCAGCTTCACGCTGTTTTACGACAAATTAGGGGAAAGAGGCCAGCTGGCATTTCGGCTGATAGGCACGGTCTTCCTGGTTATATGCTTCGGCATACTGCTGTATCCCGGGTATGACTGGGTGCAGTTTTCGGGCATAAAGAAGTCCTCCACGCTGCGTATCCCGCTGAACTATGTGTATGCGCCTTTCGTGGTGTTTGTGGCGCTTACCCTGCTCCACTTGTTGCGGGATCTGATCAAGGACATTCGTTTGCTTTGCACATACCTGCATAAAAGAGGAACCTCGGAGCTAGAGGAAGGAGAAAGAGCCGATCATGATTAATTTCTGGATACCCGTCGCAGTATTGGTGTTTACGTTTATATTCAATATTCCGATCTCTCTCGGCCTCATTTCTTCCGGTGTGGTCTATTTGGCAATAACCGGAGCGGACTTGGGCATTGTGGCCGACAAGATTGTGAACGGCATGTATGGGAACTATACCATTCTAGCGGTGCCGATGTTCGTACTGATGGCGAATTTTATGAATTCCGGGAAAGTGACCCAACGCCTGTTCGACTTCTGCAAAGCGCTGATCGGAAGAAAGCGCGGCGCGCTGGCGCAGGTAAACGTGCTGACTTCAGTCATATTCGCCGGGATGTCCGGTTCGGCGGTTGCCGATGCTTCCGGCGTCGGAATGATAGAAATTGAGGCCATGAAAGAGGACGGATATGATTTGCCGTTCAGCTGCGCGCTTACTTCGGCAACGTCTACGGTGGGCCCCATCATACCGCCAAGCATTCCAATGGTGATATATGCCATGCTTTCGGGCGCGTCTGTGGGCGCGCTGTTCATGGGAGGCGTTGTGCCGGGCCTGCTGATCGGAGGTGCGCTGAGCATCTACTCCGCGGTCGTGTCCATCAAGCGGAACTATCCGCGCGGCCAGAAATATACCTTTAAGCAGTTTTGCATGCATACCTTCAAGGCGATTCCCGCGCTGATGGCCCCGGTCATATTGCTTGTGGGCATTTATTCCGGCGTGATGACCCCTACGGAAGCGGGCGCTATCGCCGCTCTGTATTCCCTGCTCATTTCGGTGTTTGTTTACCGTAGCATGAGCTGGAAGCAAATCATCGGCTGCCTGAAGGATACCGCGCTGCAAACCGGCCGCGTTACCATTATGACTGCGGCATCCTGCGTAATGAGTTACATGGTGGCAAAGGAAGGCGTCTCGGTAGCGGCCGCCAATTTTATATTGTCCCTGACGAACGACAGATACTTCATTCTGTTTTTGATCATTCTGGTGTTCACCCTTCTCGGCATGATTCTGGACGTAGGCGTCATACAGTATATCTTTCTGCCGATCGTGATCCCCGTCGTTTCGGCGCTGGGAATAGATCTGGTCCACTTCGGCGTCTGCATCGTTCTGGTTATGATGATTGGGCTCAGTACGCCGCCCTTCGGGATGTGCCTGTTCATAACGGCGAGCATCAGCGGCTGTAAGCTGAAGGATATATCCAGAGAAATTCTGCCCATGTGCGCGGTAATGATGGCGATCTTGTTCCTAATCACATATATTCCCGCCCTGGTTACATGGCTTCCCCAGACCATGGGCTATATGGGCTGACGCGAGGTACATTATGATTTTTGATACCATTGAAAATATCTCTCGATATGCAACCTTAGGGGAGCATTTTGCCGAGGCGGCAAAACTGATCCTGTCAACGGATTTTGGGGCGATGGAGCCGGGCAGATATTCCGTGGACGGTTCCCCGGTCTACTACACGGTGCAGGAAACAACGACGAAGCCTTTTTCGGAAACCAAGTGGGAAGCGCATCATCAATATGCCGACATACAGATCGCGCTGGAAGACGGTGAAATCATTGGATATGCTCCGCGCGCAAAGCTGGACGGCTGGCAGGCTGAAATCCCCGGAAAAGACATCATATTTGCAGAAAACGATAGGGTAGGGACACCGCTGATAATGGACAGGAGAAGTTTTGCCATATTTTTTCCGCAAGACGCACATCGCCCTTGTCAGGCTGCTGCGCAAGGGCGAAAGCTGCGTAAGGCAGTGGTAAAGGTACCGGTACAATTCCAATAGGGAAGCAAGCCGCTTGGCAAGCGTAAAAGGGACGTCATTCATACACAATTTTAAGCAGCAGAGAGGCAGCTATGAACAAGAAAACTTTAGCACCGGGCGTTTGGCCCACAATGATTACTTTATTCGATAATAACAATAAACTGGATTTTAAGGCGAACGCTGCATTGACGGACTGGCTCATTCGAAAAGGCGCCCACGGCATATTCGCCGTTTGCCAATCAAGCGAGATGTTCTTTTTGTCTCAGCAGGAAAAAACGGACCTGGCAAGGTGCGTGCTGGAAGCGGCGCAAGGGCGCGTCCCCGTGATCGCTTCAGGCCATACTTCCATTAAAATAGGCGATCAGATCGAAGAGCTTGGAAGAATTTCGGAAACCGGCGTTGACGCCGTGGTAATGGTGACCAATCGCCTTGCACGCAAGGAGGAGGATAAGGACGCCTTCCTTGAAAATATGGAGCATATTTTGTCAGCTCTGCCGGACGTGAATTTTGGCTTATACGAATGTCCCTATCCGTTCCTGCGGCTGCTTTCACTAGAAGAACTCAAGCTGATTGCGGACACGGGGCGCATCCTGTTTTTAAAGGACGTCAGCTGCAACGCAGCCATCCAGCAGGAACGTGCCGCGGCTGTCCGCGGCACAAGCCTTGGACTTTACAATGCGAACGCAGAAACGCTGTTTAACTCCTTTCCGCATGGATACGTGGGCTACAATGGCATCATGGGGAATTACCACATCGATATATACCGCTGGTATTATGAAAATTACAGGCAGCATCCCGAACTGGCCGCTGAGGTGCAGGAGTGGATATGCTGGGCGGGTAACGTGCACAAGGGATCTTATCCCGTTTCGGCCAAATATCATCTGAATTTGGAGGGCATCCCCTGCAGCCTGCGCACCCGCGCAAAAGATCCTTCCGTTCTTACAGAGGACCTCAAAGCCGAGATTCGGGCGTTGCATGCAGAAGAAACAAAGCTTCGCAGACGATTGGGAATTGTGCCTGCGTAAAGCCACGGATACGGAATAGAGCGTGAATTCGCTCTTCATGCGGCGGCGGAGGCGTTCAGGTAAAACAAATAAACAGGCGATTTATGCCGGAGCAATATCCGTTCCAGGCAGAGTTCGTGTTGCCGCCGCGGGGAACACAAGTGGAGAAAATTTCGAATAGGAGGAGAAAGGTACTGTGTTCTTTGAGATATGATGACAAGATATTTCATTTATGCTTAACTACAAAACACAAGGATGCCCAGTTTTTGCGCTAGGGGCGCTGACAAGAGGGATGTATGGAGAACTGTGTATTTGGTTTTGGCACCGCAACGTTGGATTTCAGAATTCAGACCGCCGATTTCGGGCCCGGCTATAAAGAAAAACTGCTCGCGCGAAAAACGATATGCATGGGGGGAGGATCGGCGGCCAACGCGCTCACACAGGTAGCGCGTCTGGGCTGTAAATCTATTTACCTCGGGAAACTCGGGAACGACATACTCGGGGAGCGGATCATCGCCTCACTGGAAACGGAGGGGATTGACTGCGGCAAAATCATACGCAGCAATGAGCATTGCTCCCCGTTCAACCTTGCGGCGTATGCGGGGGAGGAAATGCGCAGAAGCTGCGGGTTTTTAATTCCCAACAGCCTTGTGACACTGACGGGCGGGGAGCTCGCTTTTCTTGCGGGCGCGCTGACCCGGGGGAGCATTGCCATGGTGGAAGTGGGGGAGATTCCCCTGAAGCTTGTGGCCGATTTTTGCGCGCTTGCCAAACGAAACCATGCAAAAATCGTGGTCGATCTGGATCTGGACCCCGCCAGGCAATGCGTGGGCACAAAAGAGGAGTTTGAGCGGATCTGCTCCCTGGCGGACATATTGATGCCAAACGCCGCCGCGATGACGACGCTGTATCCGGAGCGCACCGATATCGAAATCGCCGTGAACATGCATGAAGAATTCAAAAAGCCTGTGATCATGTCGGCCGGCGGCAACGGGGCCTATTATATCGACGACGCGGGGGCGCTTCGCCATAAACCCGCCTATCGGGTGGAGGTCGCGGATACGGTCGGCGCCGGGGACGCGTTCCACGGCGGCGTGGCGTATGCGCTCTCCCGCGGGGCGGATATGGAGGAGGCGGTTACGGTGGGCAACCTGTGCGGGGCGCACAACTGCCGCGTATTCGGCACCAGGGGCGGCATGCCGACATGGGAAGAACTTGAAGCATTCAGGAAGGAAGTGGGCGCATGAGTAACATACGGCAGGCATTGGAGGCGCTGCCCGAAGCGCTGCGGCAGGAAATTACCATACAGTTCCCGGGGACGAAGCCGAACGGCAGGCTGCTGTTCGGTTTCGGCGCGGCGCAGAAAGCGGGCAAAACGGCGCAGGCATTGGGCGGAACAACCGCCCTGATCGTTACGGACAAAACCATCGTATCGCTGGGCATGCATCAAACG
Organism: Feifaniaceae bacterium; assembly: GCA_035561315.1. Lineage (GTDB taxonomy): Bacteria > Bacillota > Clostridia > Christensenellales > CAG-138 > JAEYLA01. The sequence goes on along the minus strand of DATMXR010000112.1, from coordinate 15,478 downwards.
GTTATGGAGTCTCTTGCGGCAAGCGGCATCGGGGCGTTTGTATACAGCGACGTTGCGCCCGAACCGCATATGGACAATCTCAGGGATGTGGAGCGCCTGGTAAAAGAAAAGGGCATAGACATCGTAATCGGCCTGGGCGGCGGCAGCAGCATGGATGTAGGCAAGCTGGCGGGCGTGGTTGCTAAATCGGAGCACGACGCGGATGCGCTTATGCGGGACGGCGGGCTTATCACGGGCTCGCTGCCCACGATATTGATGCCTACCACGTCGGGAACGGGGAGCGAGGTCAGCCCGTATATCGTGGCCAGCGACAACGGCAAGAAGCTGTATATCGCAAGCCCCCATCTGTATGCCGACGCGGCGCTGGTGGACCCGCTGCTGACGGCTACGATGCCCCCCAGGGTCACGGCGGCCACAGGGCTCGACGCCCTGACGCACGGCGTAGAGGGCGTCTGCGGGCAGACCAATCCGTTCACCCTGGCCATGGCGGCGCAATGCGTGGAGCTGGTGTTTACGTATTTGCCCCTCGCGATAGAAAACGGCGATAATCTTGCAGCCAGGTATTATATGTCGTTCGCCTCCGTGATGGGCATGCTTGCCTATACGCAGGGCGGCGGGCTCTACGCGCACAGCGTATCCTACATATTGACGACGGAAAAAGGTGCGCCGCACGGCCTCGGCTGCGCGCTGGCGCTGCCCTATACGCTCGCCTATAACAAAAAGCAGATCGCGCCCGTGCTGGACGCGCTTGCTCCGGCGATCAACCGGTCCGGCCGCTTCCATACGGAGAATGCGGAGCAGACGATCGCCTGTTTTTCGGAGCTGGTGAAGCTGTCGGGGCTTCCGGTCACACTGCGGGAACTCGGGTATACCCCGGATGACGCGGCGGGGTTCGCGCAGAAACTTATGGAAGAGTATTTTAGGCCCAAGAACCCGAGGCGGATGGATAAGGCCGGAGCGCTGGCTCTTACCAACAACATGATAAACGGCATACTGGACGGCAATCTATAAAAAACACAGGAGGATGGGTTATGAAAATTTACGGCGCGGGATCTATTGAGGATATCAAAAAATGCACGGAGCTCGGCGTTGCGGGCATACTGACAAACCCGCAGGGCTTTGAGCAGTATTATAAGGGCGAACTGACATTGACGGAGATCACCAAGGCTATTTTGGACGTAAGCGACACCCCCGTGTTTATACAGGTACACGGCCCCAATGCCGACGCCATCGTGGACAGGGCGGTGGAGCTCAGGAAACTGTCCGACCGCGTATGCGCGAAGATCATCGCCGATGAAAAGGGATTTGAGGCGATCGCGTGCCTGCAGAAAAAGGGAATCGACTGCATCGCCACCTGCCTGTTTTCGGTGTCCCAGGCGGCGGTTGCGGCAATGGTCGGGGCCTATGGCATTTGCCCGTTCGTTTCCCGCGCGCGGGAGGAAGGCATCGATATGTTCGGCATTATCAGCGGCATCAAAAAATGCTATCGGGAAATGGAACATGCGCCCGAGATATTTGCCGTGAGCATGAAGGGGATTGCGGACGTGGACGGCGCGTTCCTGGCCGGAACGGATGCCGTCGCCCTCCGCTATCCGCTGCTGCAAAAGATGATGGGCCATGTGCTCACCCATCGGGCCGAGGCGCTGTTCGCCAAGAATTGGGCCAACGTGAAGGGCGAGGATGTGGAATACATGCGGGATAAGATCAAGCTCGAAGGCATCGCGGAATAGGAGAGCCATTATGAAAACCCCTCTTACAACCGTCGCAGAGATTCACGGCGCATGCCGTAAAATGGGGCTGGCGCCCCTGGACTTTGGGGGGCCGGGAGAATATGAAAAAAACTACGCGGGGTATACCTGGTACCTGATCCCGTTCTGGCGGGTGAAGTGGGTGCTGTATTCCGTCCCCGCGAAAGAAAATCTGCTCCGGCAGCCGTGGGAGTCCTTCTATATCGAAACGGACGGAAAAGAATCCCACCATGTGCATTATGCGGAAAAAAAGCATGAGGACGACCGGACCTGGATTCAGGAAACGGATACGGACGAGCGGCCGGACGAGATCATCGGCAGGCTGTGGTACTGGTACGATGAGCCCGGCATGAAGCCCGCGCTGCTGCTTTAGGGGGCCAAAAAGCGGAAGGAGGACGATAGCCTTGAGTCACGGGAAAATAAAGGCCGCGATCATCGGCCCGGGAAATATCGGCATGGATCTGATGTACAAGATCAGGACGAGAAGCAGGTTCATGCAGCTCGATCTGGTGACGGGCATCATGGAATCCAAGGGAATTGCGCTTGCCAGGGAAGAGGGCTTCGACGTATCCACGGAGGGAATACAGGCGGTGCTTGCCCGGCCGGATATCAAAATCGTTTTTGACGCGACGCTCGCTTCGGCGCACCAGGCGCACGCGCCGCTGCTTAAAGCCGCGGGCAAGAAGGCGATCGACCTGACGCCCGCCGCAGTCGGGAAATATGTCGTCCCGACCGTGAATATGGAGCAGAATCTGGACGCGGACAATATCAATCTCATTACCTGCGGCGGCCAGGCCACAATCCCCATTGTCTACGCGATCAGCAGGGCGGCGGAGATCACGTACGCCGAAATCGTGGCGACCATCGCGAGCAAAAGCGCGGGCATCGGCACGCGGGAAAGCATAGACGAATTCACGCAGACGACTGCGCGCGGGCTGTGCGAGGTGGGGAGGGCGAGGCGCTCCAAGGCCATCATACTGCTCAACCCCGCCGAGCCGCCCATGATCATGAACAATACGATTTATTGCACGGTAAAGGATGCGGACGAGGGCGCAGTCACCCGTTCGGTGCTGGAGGCCGTGGAGAAGGTAAAAAAATATGTGCCGGGTTATCGCCTGAAGATCCCGCCGATATTTGAAGGGGACCGCGTCACGGTCATGGTGGAGGTAGAGGGCGCGGGGGATTATCTGCCCAAGTACAGCGGCAACCTCGATATCGAGACCAGCGCGGCGGTCGCGGTCGCGGAGCGGATTGCGGAAAGGCTGCTTGCAAGCGGCGCGGGGGAAGCGGTATGAAAGAGATCAAAATACTCGATGTAACGCTGCGGGACGGCATGCACGCCGTCAGCCATTCGTTCACCGCGGAAACCATGGGGAACCTTGCCGCGCAGATCGATACGATCGGCGTGGATTCTATGGAATTCGGCCACGGGAACGGCCTCGCGGGCTCCTCCCTGCAGTATGGAATGGCCGCCTCCAGCGACCTGGAGTATATACAAAAGGTATCGGCGGCCGTTCATAATACCGAGCTGTGCATCGTGATCATCCCCGGTATCGGCACAAGGCACGAGCTGCGGATGGCGCGCGATTACGGGGTGTCCATCGCGCGGCTCGCCACGCAGATCACGGAGTGCGATATCGCGAAGCAGCATATCCAAATGGCGAAGGAAATGGGCTTTCAGCCCCGCACCCTGCTGCCGCACGCGGCGCCGCTGGATGTGGAGTCCACCGTAAAATATGCGCAGATGTCCGAATCGTTCGGGTCGGAAGTGGTATACCTGCTCGACGGCGGCGGCGCCATGCTGCCCGAGCAGGTGTTTGAGCGCGTCAGCGCCATGCGCAAGGCGATCGATGTGGAAATAGGCTTTCACGGCCATAACAATCTGTCGCTGGCGGTGGCCAATTCCCTAGCCGCCGTGGAAGCGGGAGCAACGCATATCGATTGTTGTTTAAAGGGATTTGGCGCGGGCGCGGGCAATTGCCCCGTTGAGCCTTTTGCAGCCGCGCTGCAGAAGCGGGGCGTCCATACGGGCGTGGATCTCTATAAGGCCATGGATGTCGGCGACCGCTATTTGAAGCCGCTGATGCCGGCGCCGATGGAGCTTGCCAGCGACCAGATCATGCTGGGCTATGCGGGCTGCTATTCGAGCTTTCTGCTTTTTGCGCGCCGCGCGGGGCAGAAGTATGGCGTGGACCCGCGGGACATCATCCTGGAGGTGGGCAGGCGTTCCTGCACGGAAGGGCAGGAGCATATCTGCCTTGAGGTGGCGTACGAGCTTGCGCAGCAAAAACGGTAAGCGGGGGACGGACATGCAAAAAAAGCCGATCGACCGGGTTTATCCCCGGGTCGCGCGGATGCGCGAACGCACCATAGGCACGACGCCGGAAATTTTTACGGACCGGGCGGTGCTGGTGACCGAAAGCTACCGGCATACGCAGGGCCAGACCAATCTCTACCGCAAGGCAAAGGCGCTTGAAAACGTGCTTTTGCATATGCAGATCTGTATCGCCGAGGACGAGCTGGTCGTCGGGAGTTATGCCGGCAGACCGCGCGGGTGCCAGCTCTATCCCGAATACGATCTTAAATATGTGGTGGATGAGCTCGATACCTTTTCCGAGCGCACGGCGGACCGGTTCTATGTCAGCGAGGAAAACAAGCGCGTCATCCGTGAAATTTATGAATTCTGGAAAGGCAACAGCCTGACGGATACGGCGCTGCGGCTGTTTTCCAAAGAGCAGAGAGCGTACGCGGAGGATCTCGTTTACGCGCTCACGGCGCTGCGTTCCGGCGTGGGGCATGTCATTGTGGATTACAGGTCATGTCTGCAAAAAGGGCTTTATGCCGTGATGCGGGAAGCGGACGCCCTGCAGGAAGCGTTGGACCCCGGCGACCCGCGCTATATGGAAAAACTGGATTATTATCAGGCGGTCAGCGTTAGCGCAAAAAGCGCCGTCGCGTTTGCGGAGCGGTTCGCCGCATTGGCGGATCAAATGGCGGACGGGGAAGCGGACGCGCAGCGCCGGGAGGAACTGCGGGAGATCGCTGAAAACTGCAGGAGGGTGCCCGCATATCCCGCGCAAAGCTTTTACCAGGCGCTTCAAAGCTTCTGGTTTATTCATTTGGTCATCCATCTGGAATCGAACGGCCACAGCATATCGCCGGGGCGGTTCGACCAGTACATGTATCCCTATTTCCGGGCGGATATCGACTCCGGAACCATTTCCAAAGCGTTCGCGGAAGAGCTTTTGCAAACGCTCTGGATCAAATTCTTCGAACTGAACAAGGTGCGCGATAAGGTCATGTCCGTGGCCTTCGGCGGCTATCCCATGTTCCAGAACCTGATGGTGGGCGGGCAGGATATCCACGGGAGGAGCGCGGTAAACGAGCTTTCGCACCTGATTCTGGATACCACATATAAAGTGGGCCTGCCGCAGCCGTCCCTGTCCATCCGCTGGTTTTACGGATGCCCGCCGGATTTTTTCGAGCATGCGCTGCGCGTGGCGGCGCAGGGGTATGGCCTGCCCGCCATGTTCAACGACGAGGTGCTCATACCCAATATGCTGCAATTGGGCTACAGCCTAGACGAGGCGAGGGATTACGCCATCGTAGGCTGCACCGAAACCACGGGGCAGGGCAACAACGAGCCCTGGCTGACGGGCGGGTTCCTGAATATCCTGAAAATACTCGAGCTGACGCTGTTTGGGGGATACGACGCCGTCGCCGGAAAGCAGTATGATCTGGACGTCGGGCCGGTGGAGCAGACGGGAGATTTTGAGGAATTTTTCGCCGCCTATCTCAGGCAGGTGGATTACTTTTTAGATCATATGGTGGCCTGCGACAATATCCTCGACGCGCTGCACGGGCACATGCACCCCACGCCGTTTGAGTCGATTTTTATACAGGGCTGTATGGAAAACGGGCGGACCTCCCTCCAGGGCGGCGCAAAATACAACCATACATCGCTGCAGATGGTGGGCATCGCCAATGTGGCGGACGCTCTGCTGTCCATCAAGGCGCTGGTGTATGACGACCATTCGATGACATGGGATCAAATGAAGACTGCCCTTCGGCAGGATTTTGAAGGGCGCGAGGATGTCCGGCAGACGATGCTCCGCCTTCCCAAGTATGGCATGGACGACGCCCGGGTGGATGAGATCGGACAAAGAATAGTGGACCATATTGAAAAAACGGTGCAAAAATACCGCTCGCCGCGCGGAGGGGGTTACAATTTCGCGCTGTACAGCATTGCGTCGCATGTGCTGTTCGCCGGGAAAACAGCCGCCACACCGGACGGCAGGCATAAATTTGCCTTGCTTGCCGACGGCGGCGTTTCCTGCAGCCATGGGAGCGACCGCGAAGGGCTGACGGCGCTGCTCAACTCCGTGACCGGGCTGGACCCGTATAAGGCGAGGGGCAGCACGCTTTTAAATGTCAAGCTCAATCCCAATCTGTTTGAAGGGGACAATTTCTCAAAAACGGCCACCGTGATTCGGACGTATTTTCTGAACAAAGGCCAGCATATCCAGTTTAACGTGGTGGATTCCGCCACGCTTCGGGACGCGCAGAAACATCCTGAAAATTACCCCATGCTTACGGTGCGGGTCGCGGGATTCAGCGTGCTGTTTACAACCATCGATCCGCTGCTGCAGAACGACATCATTGCGCGCACGGAACACGATTCAAGAGGATAAGCATGGAACCAACCGGAATAATCACCAATATACAGCGCTTCTGCCTGCATGACGGAAGCGGAATACGGACGACGGTCTTTTTTCAGGGCTGCCCGCTGCGGTGCCGGTGGTGCAGCAATCCTGAAACGCAGCCCGCATCGCCTGTGCTTCTGTACGACGGCTCCAAATGCCTGGGCTGCAAAAGCTGCGTTGCCGTCTGCCCGCACAATGCCATCCGGTTTGACGAAGCGCTGAAGCTCGACAGATCCCGCTGTAAAGGCTGCGGCAGTTGCTTAGGCGCGTGCCCTTCCGGGGCGCTGCATCTATCCGGGTACCGGGCGACCGCCGGGCAGGTGGCGGACAGCATACTGCGCGACCGCAGCTATTATGAAGAATCCGGCGGCGGAGCGACGTTTTCCGGCGGCGAAGCCACCATGCAGCCGGAATTCCTGCATGCGCTGGCCGCGCTCTTAAAAAAGCAGGGGGTCGGCGTCGCGCTGGAAACCTGCGGATACTGCAAAGAGGAGACGTTCCGGGAACTCCTTGCGCTGTGCGATGAAGTGCTGTTCGATATCAAACATCTGGACCCGGATGCGCACGTATCGGGGACGGGTGTAAGCGGCACGCTGATACGGAAAAATCTCGCATACGCCGCGGCCCACGCAAACGTGGTACTCAGGCTTCCGCTGATACCCGGATACAATATGGACGAGCGGCATTACGAGGCCTGCGGGGCGCTCGCCTGCCGGTTGGGGATACCGCGGGTCGAGCTGCTGCCGTTTCACCGGCTGGGGGCCGCAAAATACGGGCATATGGGCCTTGCTTACGCATACGCAGGCACGGAGCCGCCGGATATGGCGGCGGCGGAACGCGCGGCCGAAACGCTGCGGTGTTCTACCGGCTCCCGCGTTAAGGTCGTGAAATAGGGGCGGTATCCCGCCGAATCATCATATTCTCCTCCTATTGGTAATATCCAAACCTTGCACAAATTTAACCGCCATATGACAATATGGGTATGACGCTTTTCCATGCAAATTGATACGCATCCTTATTCCGCACGTTGGAGAGATAAACATGACAGAAATTCTTTTGGAAATGAAGGGCATAAAAAAACATTTTCCGGGCGTAAAGGCGTTGGACGGTGTGGATTTTGAGCTGAGAAGAGGGGAGGTCCACGCGCTGATCGGGGAAAACGGCGCCGGAAAATCCACCCTTGTAAAAATACTGACCGGCATACACCGCGCGGACGAGGGCGAAATGATATACAAAGGGCAGCCTTTAAACGCGGCCAACCCCAGGGAAGCGCAGGATATCGGCATCAGCATTATCCACCAGGAATTCAATCTTCTGCCCGACCTGAGCGTGGCGGAAAACATCTATATTACCCGCGAGCCAAAAAAGCTCCGCAATCTCCTGATCGACGACGAAGCGATGAGAACCATGGCCCAGAGCAAACTGGATGAGCTGGGGGTAAATATCGACTGCCGCAGGGCGATCGCGGAACTGAGCGTCGCGGAGAAGCAGATGGTGGAAATCGCGAAGGCGCTCATCGTCGAATCGGATATTCTGGTGCTGGATGAGCCCACCTCGGCGCTGACGGACAGCGAAGTGACCCGGCTGTTTGAGATCATCCGCACGCTGCGCGAGCGCGGCACGGGCATCATTTATATTTCGCACAGGCTTGAGGAGTTTGAACATATCGTCGACCGCGTGACGGTATTGCGCGACGGCTGCTATGTGGCCACGAAGCTCTGGAAGGATACCAGCATGGACGAGCTGATCTGCATGATGGTCGGCCGCCCGCTGGTGGATAAATTTCCGCCGCGCCACTCCGATATCGGAGACGTGGTGTTTGAAGCGAAGCACGTCCGCCGCGGCAATGCGGTCAAGGATGCGTCGATTCAGGTGCGCGCGGGCGAGATACTGGGATTGGCCGGGTTGATGGGCGCGGGCCGCACGGAGCTTGCAAGGGCCATATTCGGAGCGGAACCGGCGGAATCCGGCAGCTTTTATATGGAAGGGCAAGAGGTAAAAATACACAGCATTGCCGACGCGATCAAGCACGGCATCGCATATCTGACCGAAGACAGGAAGTATGACGGGCTGTTTCTGGACCTCCAGGTGGATACCAACATTACGGTAACCAATCTCGCCGGATATTCCAAATATGGAATCATAAACGACAGGCTGTGCGCAGAGGAGGTTGCGGCCAGGATCGAGGAGCTGCACATAAAGACGCCCTCCGCCACGCAGATCGTTTCCAACCTGAGCGGGGGCAACCAGCAAAAGGTATTGATCGGCCGGTGGCTCTGTAAAGAATCGAAGCTGATCATATTCGACGAGCCTACGCGCGGCATCGACGTCGGTGCAAAGTTCGAGGTGTATTCCCTGATGAACAAACTGGCGGCACGAGGGCTGGGCATCATCATGATCTCCTCGGAGATGCCTGAAATACTGGGCATGAGCGACCGTATCGTGGTGATGTGCGAAGGGAAAATAACCGGCGAGTTGAATAACAAGGAAGCAACGCAGGAAAGAATTCTGCAGTTTGCATCCACTACATGTTAGTTGAAGGAGCGCAAGGCATCATGGCGAATATCAAAGTACTCAACAAAAACAACCTGAATAACGAGCAGCTGCAAAAAATTGTGGTCGCTTTTGTGCTTCTGGGAATGTGCACGCTGTTTTCGATCGCAAGCCCCTGGTTCCTGACGGTGGACAATATTATGACCATCGCCATGCAGGCGTCGATCACGACGATATGCGCTTTCGGCATGACGTTCGATATCATAGCGGGCGCCATCGATCTGTCGCTGGGCTCAACGGTCGCCCTGTCCGGCTGTATCGTAACGCTGGTACTCAAGGCCGGGTACCCGCTGTGGCTGGCGCTGCTGGCGGGGCTCGCGCTGGGCTGCCTGGTGGGGTTCACCAACGGGATCATCGTTGCGCGCGGCAAAATCCCGCCTTTTATCACCACGCTTGCGGCGCAGATGTATTTGCGCGGGCTTGCTATGGTCATTACGGACGCGAAATCCATATTTGTAAACAACACGCCCGCCTTTAAGGCGATTGCGCAAACCTATCTGTTCGATTTCATGCCCATGCCGATCATCTATATGATAGCGGTCGCGCTGGTCGCTTCATTCATATTGCGAAAGCTTGTGATCGGGCGGCATATCTACGCGGTGGGCAGCAACGAGGAGTCCGCGCGGCTTTCGGGGGTCAATATTGTCAAGGTCAGGGTCTTTGCCTACATGGTAAGCGCGACAATGGCGTCTATCGCGGGCATCATATTCGCGTCCAGGGTAAATTCCGGCCAGCCGACGATCGGCGTGGGCTACGAGGGCAGCGCGGTGGCGGCCGCGGTAATTGGCGGCGCCTCCATGTCGGGCGGGCACGGTTCCATCAGCGGAACGGTATTGGGCGCATTTGTTATGGGCGTGCTGATGAACGGTTTGAATTTATTAAATGTTTCTCAAAACTGGCAGCAGGTCGCGACGGGCGTTGTGCTTGTTTTTGCGGTGTACCTTGACAGGGTACGGAACATGAAAAACAGGAAATAGCCTATCATGCACTGCTTCAGGCGAGAGGAGTCAATTAACTTATCAGGAGGAAGTATGAAAAAAACTGTATTGATGCTGTTGGTTATCGCTATGGTGCTGAGCGCCTTTGCCTGCGCGCCGGAACAGGCAAGCCAGCCCCAGCCCCAGCCGGAAGCGAGCGCGCAGCCTGCGCAGACGGAAGCGCCCGAAGAGGCGGCGGAACCGGCCAAGACGGACGAGGACCTTTATGTTGCCTTTATTTCCAAGGCTTACGCGGGCGACTTTTGGAAAACGGTGCAGCTTGGCGCCGAAACGGCCGGACAGGATCTGGGAATCAAATTGACTTATGAAGGGTGCGATACGGAGGCTTCGATCGACCAGCAGGTGAATTTGGTTGAAAACGCCGTCAATAAAGGCGCCGACGCCATCTGCATCGCGGCCCTGGATACGGAGGGCATGGTGCCGGTGGTGGAAAGCGCCGCGGCCAAAGGCGTTAAGATCGTGACCTACAACTCCATACTGGCGAGCGATGTCGCGGTGTCCCATGTGGCGACGGATAATTACGTCGCGGGCGGCGCGGCCGCCGAAAAGATGGGCGAACTGCTCGGCGGAAAAGGCAAGATTGTTGTGATCGGCACGAGCGACGCCGCACAGGGGTCCGTCAACCGGTGCAACGGCTTTGCAGATAAAATGGCCGAGCTGTACCCGGAAGTGGAGATCATTTCCATACAGTACGCGCAGGGCGATCTGAACAGGGCCATCGCCATTGCGACGGACTCCATGACGGCCAACCCGGACCTGGCCGGCATCTTCGCAAACAATGACATTACCTCCATAGGCGCGGGCACCGCCATTATCGAGAAGAACATGAAGGGCAAGCTGGTATTTGTCGGGTTTGACGCGTGCGAGCAGAACATCTCCTATCTGAACGACGGCGTGATGCAGGGCTTTGTTTCCCAGGATCCGTTCATGATGGCCTATCAGGCTGTTGAGGCGGCCTATAAGGCGCTCAAGAACGAGCCGGTGGAAGCGAATATTGAAACGAAGACAACATTCGTGACGTTGGACAACATCAACGATGAAAACGTGGTAAAGCTGCTGTATCCATATGGGAAAAACTAAGTAATCCGGCCCGGTACCCGGCAATAAGGAGGTAAGCCTCCTTATTGCCGGGCGATTGTTATGTTCCGCGTCACATACTCCCATCTGTCCGAAGGCCGTCACAATGGCCTTTGCTTTTTGCTGTTCCGGGGATTTTTTTCGGATATACTAATCAAGAGCATCGAGGGCGATGATTGCATTCTCAAAAGGCAGGCAATATACTTAAAATTGCTTCTAATAATGAATACACGGAGGGGTGTATTATGGCCGATCACAACCTTTCTGTGCTGATTGCAGACGATGAACCGAGAATCATACAATTGATCAATCAGCTGATTGATTGGAACGAGCTGAGCCTGTACGCCATAGGCGAGGCAAACGACGGGCTGGTCGCAAAAGAAATGCTCGAAACGCTCAAGCCGGATATCCTGATTACGGATATCAGAATGCCCGGCATCAGCGGACTGGAGCTTGCAAAATACGCAAAGCAGATGTCGCTTGGCACGCAGGTCATCATTATAAGCGGCTACAAACAGTTTGATTATGCGTACCATGCGCTCAAATACTGCGCTGTGGATTTTCTGATCAAACCCATCAACAAGCGGGACCTGAACAACGTGCTGCTCCATATTTGCGAGCAAAAATCCCACGTTACCGTATCGCGGGAGTATATCGATACGCTGAGGCAGAAGCTCGATGTCGCCGAACAGACCAAACGCCAGCAGTTTCTGCGCGATTCCTATTACGGGGCCGTCAAGGAAAACGCATCGGAAAAGCAGACGTATTTCATGCAGGGGACCCATATGGCCATCGCCGTGAAAGCGGATTTATCCTATTCGTTCAGCGAAAGCGACACAAAAATACTCGAAAAGATAGAAAACCTGCTCCACATCATCTACGAACCCAAATGCACCGAGATCGAGACCATACGGATAAACGATACTGTCCTGTGCGTGATTTCCACTATGCAAAAGGATATCGCCGCATTGTACCGGCTTTCGCAGAAAGGATTCGGGCAAATCAAGACGAGGCTGGAAGCCTACAAGCATCTTGCCCTGGCGATGGCGGTAAGCCGCGCGTACGAGCCGGGGCACGATATCGCATACAGCATGCATGAAGCGGTGGAAACCGTGCTGTGCAAATGCGTCATCGGCAACAAAGAGGTAATTTTTGCGGAAAAGATCCGCATCGGCAAGCCGTATAAGCTTCTGGAGCGCGCGCAGGAAAAGCAGATCCAGCAGTATGTGGAGGCGCTGGACGGGCCCGGGCTGTGCAAAAGCGTCCGCGAGCTGGCGGCGGCTTTTGAGCCGCAGTATGGGGCCATGCCGTGGCAGCTGCGAAGCCTGATGCATGAACTGCTGGATATTGTCAAAAAGAAAAGCGAAACGCTGGACCCGCCGATTTTATACGGGCAATGGAAGCCGCTGGAGCATGCGTTCGGGGAATGCACTTCGTTCCAGGGAATGCAAAATGCGATGTGCGAGCATTTGGAAAGCCTGTTCGGCGAATACGAAGAGAGCAAACGGTCAAGAGAAAGCGCGCCTATCCGGGCCGCGAAACAGTATATCCAGCAGAACATGCAAAAGGCAATTACACTGGATGATATTGCGGATGCGGTCAATTTGAGCAAGAATTATCTGTGCCTGCTCTTTAAAAAAGAGATGGATACGACGATCGTCTCGTATATTACGGACGTGCGCATGGAAACGGCAAAAAGCCTGCTGAAGGATACGATGCTGAACATATCCGAAATTGCGGACCGCGTGGGATATCAGGACCCGAAATATTTCAGCAAGCAGTTCACCCGGACGGTTGGCATCAAGCCAAAGGAATTCCGCAGGATTCATTCGTAAAGGAGGCCTATGGCAATGCGTTTGGCCGCGTCCCGTTTCAAAAAGGATCGCAATCGCTTTCTGTTTCAAAAGAACTTTATTGCGTTTGCCCTCATACAGAGCCTGATGGTATTTGGCGTGATCGCGTGGCTTGTTACGGCGGGGGAGGGCTTCCGGTGGACGGGCAGGATAGGCGCTTTCGTCTGCTTTCTCCTCGTGTATGTGACCTGCTGGGGGCTGTTCGCCGCGTATATGAAGGCGCCCTTATCCATGCTGGAAGAATTGTTCGGCGAAGACCGGGAGATAGAGCTCCATAAGGCGGCCGAAGGCAAACTGGCATTCAAAAGCGAACTCGAAGACATGCTGTCTAAAAAGCTGAAGCCGATCGAAAACGAGCATAAGATGCTCATGCTCAAAAAGCAGGCGGAGTATATTTCCTTGCAAAGCCAGATCAATCCGCACTTTTTGTATAATGCGCTCGATTCCGTACGCGGGCAGGTGATGGCCGAGCATCTGTATGAAACGGCGGATATGCTTGAAGCGCTTTCCAATTTGTTCCGATATAATATCAGCTCGAAAAGCTCCATCATTTCGCTGGAGGAAGAGCTTGAAAACGTGGAAGATTATATCCGCATTATGAATTACCGTTTCTTCAACCGCTTTAAGCTGGTCAAGGTGATCGATGAAAACGATGACGGCATCATGGGATTTATGCTCCCCAAGCTGACGTTCCAGCCCATTGTTGAAAACGCCATCCTGCACGGGCTGGAGAAAAAAGCGGGCCCCGGCACCATTACCATCCGCGTATTCCTGTCGGACCATCATTTGTATATCACGGTGGAGGACGACGGGGTCGGTATGGATGCGGATACCTTGGCAAAAGTGTGCGAGCAGCTGGAACAAGGCGCCGCAAATTTCGATTACGAGGACAAACGCCATACGGGAATCGCGCTGCTCAATGTGGCGGCCAGGCTGGAGCTGCTCTACGACGTCAAAAACTGCATTTGCGTGAACAGCGTGAAAGACGGGGGAACAGAGGTGCATATTATGCTGCCTCTGGAAACGAAGCTGAACGATGAAATATGAGCTTTTGCAATTCCGGAATGTCTGCATGGTCGAAGACGACAGGCGGCTGCTGTCCGGGCTGAATTTCCAGGTCTTTGCGGGCGAGATCGTCGGCCTGATCGGCTTGAACGATACGGGCAAGAGCGCGCTGGTTAAGCTGCTGATGGGGGAGGCGGAGCCCACCGGCGGGACGATACTGCTCGAAAACAGGGAATATGGCGCGGCTTCGGTTGCCCAGGCGCGCCAGGCCGGTATTTATTATGTGATGCGCAATTCGACAATGGTCGATTCTTTAAGCGTCGTTGAAAATTTGTGCCTGATGAATGGAGCCGTTGCGGGACGCCGCATTTTCAGGCGAAAGTCCCAGGGCGAATACGTATCGGAGATCTTGGAAAAGTACGGGTTGGGGGGCTTATGCAAAAAAAGCGTTTTATCCCTGACTCCGACCGAAAAATATCTGCTTGAGATTGTAAAAGCCGGTATGAACGGCGGCAAGCTGATCATACTCAGCGATCTGTTTTATGTGTTTGACCATGAGGACAGCCATACGGAGCTGATTGCGTTATGCCGGAAATTGAAACAGGAAAAAATCTCTTTCATGGTGATAGGCAACCGCTTTAACAGCACGCTCTCCGTTGCGGACCGCATCATCATGCTCAGCCGGGGCAGGGTTGCGCGCACGCTCTACCAGGGCGGGTTCAACCGCGAAGAGTTTGACAATTACCTGTTTGGAAACGAGCGGTTCCGCCGCAACGCGGTCCGGTGCAGGCCTGACAGGGTGGGCGAAGAGTGCTTTTCCATCCGGGGGCTGCGCATTACGGACGAGCAGACACTGGATGTGAAAGCGCACTGCGGCGAGGTGCTTGGCGTTTATGACGACGGAGTGCTGGGGGATCTGATTTGCAGGCTTCTGTTTTATGGCGCGGACTTGGCGGACGGCGTATATGTCAACCGCAAGCCGGTCGCGGCAAGGGATTACTGGAATGTCTTTCAGGCGGGCATCGGCCTGGTGCCCGATCAATGCAATGACGTGCTGTTTCTGGATCAGGACGCCCTGGGCAACATGTCCGTCAGATGTTATGATAAGGCGTGCAGCCATGCGGGAGTAATCAGCGGGCGCGTCATGCGGTACCTGCTCAATGAGCACAAGGGCAAGCTCGAAGGGATCGACCTGACATGCAACGCATCCATGCTCAGCTACAGGCAGCGGTTCAGGCTGATGATGGAAATGCACAAGCTGGTGAACTGGAAGATCGTTGTCGTGAAGGACCCTTCGCTCAACTATGATCCCATCGAGACCCAGGCCATTTATGATTATATGAACGAGATGCGTGAAAACGGCCTGGCGGTCATTCTGATTACTTCCGACATTTCAGAGCTGCTGAGCATCTGCAACAGGGGCGTCATACGGGACAAGCAGGGCCATATCAAAGAAATAGAGGAGTTTTCCGAAATCATCGAGAAAAACTTTTTAAATATGGAGCTTTGAGCCGTTGGGATAGTTAAGGCGGACAAAAAAG
>DATMXR010000111.1:0-3469 GCA_035561315.1 Feifaniaceae bacterium | reverse complement strand
CTTCTTAGCCGCCTGCACCGCGCCGCAAACAAAATCATCAAGGAGAACGCAATGGAGAAAAAAATCTATACTTTTCTGGCCGGGCCCGATTGCTTTTACCCGAATTTCCAGGAGCTGCGTGAAAACAAGCGCCGCCTGTGCGAAGAATATGGCCTGACCGCGCTGCCCAACGACGAATTTCCGGACGCCGTCGAGCAGCCGGTTACGGATTATTCCATCTGCTGGTCCAACATCAAGCGCCTGGACCGGTGCGAGTTGATATTGGCCAACCTGGAAGCTTTCCGCGGCCCCGAGCCGGATTCGGGCACCGTGTTCGAGTGCATCTATGCGTACGCCAAAGGGAAAAAGGTCTATGCCTATTACGATTACCCCGACATGGTGGCCGCCGTTGAAAAGTTCTATGGGCCGGTGACATGGCGGGAAGTCTGCAAGGGGGACGGCAGGGTGGTGAACACGCCGTTCGACAGGGACGGCCGTTCTATCGAAAACTGGGGGAAAATGCTCAACCTGATGCTTACGGGCACCATCACCTGCGTGCGCGGCACGTTTGAAGACCTGCTGCGGGTGGTTGCCGCGGACCTCGGGCTTGTGCGCAAGGCGGGTGACTGATATGCCCGCTCCTACCATTCACAACGCCGCGCAAAAGGGAGATATCGCGCCCACCGTCCTTATGCCGGGAGATCCCCTGCGGGCAAAATTTGTCGCCGACACATTCCTCGAGAATGTCGCAGAGTACAATTCCGTGCGCAACATGCTGGGCTATACGGGCTATTATAAAGGCCGCCGCATTTCCGTGCAGGGCTCGGGCATGGGCATTCCCTCGATCGCGCTCTACGCGTACGAACTCTACAATTTTTACGATGTGGAGAATATTATCCGCATCGGCTCCACGGGCGCATGGGCGGATGCGCTCGGGCTCAGGGAATTGGTCGTCGCCATCGGCGCGTGTACGGATTCGAATTTCCAGCATCAATACAAGCTCCCCGGCACGTTTGCCCCGGTAGCCAGCTTTCCGCTTCTGGAAAAGGCGGTTGCCCTGCTGCGGGAAAGGAGCCTGCCGTTTACGGTGGGCAGCGTCTATTCGAGCGACGTATTCTACCGCGCCAACAAAGAGGATAAGGAAAAGTGGGTGCGTATGGGCGTTGTTTCGGTGGATATGGAGACGGCGGGCCTATATACGGTGGCGGCGGAATCGGGGAAAAACGCGCTGAGCCTTCTGACGGTCTCGGATAAACCGGGTGAAAAACTGACGGCGGAGGAGCGCAACAATTCCCTGCTTTCCATGATCGAGGCCGCGCTCGATATCTAAGCTTCCATAAAACTCCGCCCTGCAATCGATTTTCCGGCGCAGCCGGGCGGTTTTACAAAAAGAGGCTGCCGCTTCCGCGGCAGCCTCAGGACTTTACCGATGGCCAGAGTTACCGGTCCAGGTCGATCTCCTTGAACAGGGGGTTTTCGTTCAGATACGCCTGGAGCGCTTCGCTGGTGGGCAGCGTAACGCGTATGCCAGATTGCAGCTCGGAAAGCTGGGCGGCCGCCCTTGCGTAAACGGCGGCCTGGTACAGATTTTTGTGCTGCGCGAACGCGGACGCCATCGCCGCGACAAACACGGCCTTATCCCCCCGGCGGTCGATCTCATTGGTCATGTCGCTCGTGCCAAGCCCGATAAACTCATTGTTCGTCGCGATCAGCACGCCGTCCATACCGATTTTGAGAATGGCGGCTTTGCCCACGCCCAATTCCAGATACCGTGAAAGCGCCAGCCGCGAGGCGCTCAGGTCGATATACTCCGTATGGGAAAGATGCTTGATATCCTGCTCCCCGGGAAGGAGCACATCCACCAGGGGATAAATATCGTCCGGCAGCTCGGAGGCGGGCGAGGGGTCCAGCATCACCAGCAGGCGGTGCTTCTTGGCGATCTGCAGCGCCTCGCGCAAAGAGAACAGCGGAATCGAGTTGCTGACGATCAGTATTCTGTGCTGCGCGAAAAAAGGCTCGAGGCGCGCAATTTCCCCTTCCTCATAGGAGAGATTTGCGCCGGGGTCGTGGACGAGGGACGTCTCCCTGCTCTCTGTGCGCAGCAGTATAATCAGCCCCGTCTTGTCGGGTACGGCGGCGACATGCCGGATGTCTACCCCCGAGGAGGACAGCGAACTGCGGATGCTGTCCCCGAAGCTGTCCTGTCCGACCTTGCCGATGATCGAAACGCCCGCGCCCAGCCTGGCGGCGGCTGAAGCGACGCGCGACGCCTTGCCGTCGGTCTCATACAGCGCGGAAGAAGCCTGGACGCTCTCCCACAGGGCGGGGATATGCCCGATGCGCATGGATATGCCCATGCTGATGCTCCCCAGGACAAGAATGCGGTTCTCTTCCATTGCAGCGGCTTACGCCTGCCCCCTTTCCACGGAGGATTGCCTGAATGTCAAAACGGGTTTGAAAAGCTCGGTTTTGTTCTCCGCCGCGGGCTTTGCTTCTTCCATGATCTCAAAAAGGGCCTCAAAGGCTCTGGCGCCCATCCTGTAGAGCGGATAGGACACGGAGGTCAGCGCGGGGGCGCTCATGGTCGCCAGAAACGTATCGTCGAAGCTGACAAGCGAGACGTCCTCCGGCACCCTGCGCCCGCTCTTCTGAATCGCGTGCAGGATGCCGAGCGACTGGTAATCCGAACCGGCTATGACGGAGTCGGTGCGCTGGCCTGCCTGCGTCTCGAACAGATGCGTGCCGATCTGATGCCCCGCGTAATAGGTAGAGGGCCCCGTATAGATGCTGGGCGTAAGGCCGTGCCTTTTCATGACTTCCAGATATCCGTTGGAACGCTCCCTGGAAACATTGGTATTCTCAGGCCCCGCGATCAGGACGATGGAGCGCATGCCCTGCCGGACCAGGTGCTCGGCGGCGATGGCGGCGCCTTCATATCCATCCTGCGCGACGACATGGGCCGTGCCCGGCGCGGGAGGCCGGTAGCCCGCGAATACCAGGGGCCGGTTCGCCTCCAGCAGCGGCGCGTAATTGGTTTGCTCGGTGACGGGGGGGATGGCGATGATCCCGCAAGCGTCCATGGACACGAGCAGGTCCATCGTCTTCTTTTCGGATACGGGGTCGCCTTCCGCGCAGAACAGCAGCACGGCATAATTCCGCGCCATCGCGGCATCCTGAATGCCGCTGAGCAGCGTTGCATAGACGGGGGAAACGATCTGCGGCGCCATGACGGCGACGGTTTGCTTTTTATATTCCGGGGGCTGCGCGCTGCGGTTGGATTTGTAATTGAGATGGATGGCGGCTTCGTGCACGAGTTTTTTGGTTTGCGCGGAAATGCTCGCGCTGTCGTTCAACGCGCGCGAAGCCGTTGCCGTGCTTACGCCCGCAGCCCTTGCGATGTCTTTTAATGTTGCCATTATGCGCCTCTCTTTTTATGGGAAGTTCCGCATGCTAGAAATTGCATCAGTGCAATTTTTCATAAACATATTAC
>DATMXR010000110.1:0-21337 GCA_035561315.1 Feifaniaceae bacterium | reverse complement strand
TTCCGGACGCCTTCCTTGTCCACCCCCAGGCCACTGGTGGAATTGCCCTGCGGGTCCAAATCCACAAGCAGCACGCGCTTGTTTTGCTCCGCAACGCACGCGGAAAGGTTTACGGCGGTGGTCGTCTTGCCCACCCCGCCCTTCTGGTTCGCAATGGCGATGATCTTTGCCATACCCGTACTCCTTTTGTCCGTTAAGCCTGCCGGTTCGCTCTCTTTTTCCACGCATGCAAGCCAGTTTTCAACGAGACCCGGCTCTATGAACAGCGCCGGCTGCGGGCCGCCCGCGTCTTGCATATTCATTTCCTGCATCGATTATAATTCCGCTCTATATGTTGGTGTACTCAATTGAGTAACAAAACCATTATAGGCTATTTTTTCACGGGTGTATAGGCGCAGTCTTTTCAAATGCGGGCAAAGCGGAAAAAATGGGCGGATATATTGTTTCACGTGAAACAATATATCCGCCCATGATCAAGCTGCCGCATATGCCCTGAAATCAGATCCTCGCCTGCTCGAATTCCGCCTGTATCCGGGCGGACGGCTCCTTGCCCAGCAGCGAAACCCCTACGATCACGATGCAGGAAACAATGAACGCGGGCAGCAGCTCGTAGATGCCGAACACGCCGCCCATGGGGCGCAGCAGGAGCTTCCATACAAATACCGTCGCCGCGCCCGCGCACATGCCGGAGACCGCGCCCGCGCGGGTGGTCCGCTTCCAGAACAGGGAAAACAGCATCAGCGGACCGAATGTCGCGCCAAAGCCCGCCCACGCGAAGGACACCACCTTGAATATGACGCTGTTTTCATCCATGGCGATGAGTATGCCGACGAGCGTGATCACAAGCAGCGTGATGCGGGTGACGCGCATGATCTCTTTATCCGTCGCCTGCTTTTTCAAAATGCCCTGGTAGATGTTCTTGGCGAACGCCGAGGACGCGATCAAAAGGTACGAATCGGACGAGCTGATGGTAGCCGCCAATATCCCCGCCATGGCAAGCCCCGCGATGAGCGGCGGCATCAGCCTGGTGCTGACGAGTATAAATACGTTTTCGGATTGGCTCACCGTATTAAGCTCCGTCGGGAACAGCGCCCGGCCGATCAAGCCTATGGCCACCGCGGCCGCCATGGAAATGACGACCCACACCGTGGCGATGCGGCGGGAGCTTTTGAGCTCTTCCTCTTTACGGATCGCCATGAAGCGCAGCAGCACCTGCGGCATGCCGAAATACCCAAGCCCCCAGGAAAGCGTGGAGAGTATGGTCAAAAACCCGTACGGGGCCGCCGGGCCGAACAGCGCCGCGCCGTTTTTCACCTGCTGCACGCCGTCCGCCATCTCCGGGGAAGCGACGCCGAAGAATTCGAGGAAGCCGGGGATGTTCGTTAAATTCTCCCCCACCGCATGTAAGCCGCCCGCCGCCGCTGTGGATACAATGAGCGTGCCGACCAGCGCTATAATCATGACGATCGCCTGCATGAAGTCCGACGCGCTTTCGGCCAGGAACCCGCCCAGGAACGTATAGGCGACCACGAACACAGCGCCCAATA
Source organism: Feifaniaceae bacterium (assembly GCA_035561315.1). Taxonomy (GTDB): domain Bacteria; phylum Bacillota; class Clostridia; order Christensenellales; family CAG-138; genus JAEYLA01. The sequence goes on along the minus strand of DATMXR010000110.1, from coordinate 19,790 downwards.
TCATCATGCTGTGGTAGGAAAGACCGAACAGGGTGCTGAACAGCTTCCCGCAGGTGACGAAGCAGCTTGCGGCGTAAACCGAGAAGAACACCAGGATAAACAGCGCCGCGATGCCCATGATGCCGTTCTTTTTATCATGGAAGCGGTTGTTGAAAAACTCCGGTATGGTGATGGCGTTGCCCGCCACCACGGAATACCGCCTAAGCCGCCTTGCAACCAGCAGCCAGTTGAGGTATGTGCCCAGCGCAAGGCCGACCGCCGTCCAGAACGCGTCGGCAAGGCCCAGCCAGTATGCTACGCCCGGGAGGCCCATTAACAGCCAGCCGCTCATATCCGAGGCCTCCGCGCTCATGGCGGCCATCCACGGCCCCAGGCTCCTCCCGCCCAGAAAGTAGTTTTCCGAGCTTTGGTTGGCCCGCTTTGCGTAATACAACCCGATGCCTATGACCGCCAGCATATAGCAGGACATGGCGATCAATACCTGTAACGTTTCCCCGCTCATTTGGATTTCCCCCGATCCTTATTGATGGGATATATGCTTCATGCGCATCTTTATCCTCATGCTTAGCATTATAAACCGTAATGTTTATGGGATACAAGTTCGATTTCGCATTCGGCGCGGCATTGGGGCCGGATTATGTGCCCCATATCCATTTCCGTTTAAGCTGGGACGATAAAAAAGCGGCCATATGGACCGCTTATAAAGCACTCCATATGGCCGCTCATTTGGGCTGTTATCGCATTTTAGGCCGCCCTGCCGCGGTTGAGCAGCTCCATAAATTCCTCGCCGCTGATGGTCTCCTTTTCAAGCAGGTATCCGGCAAGCTCATGAAGCTGGTCCATATTTTCTTTGAGGATACGCTCGGCCTTCTCATATGCCGCTCGGATGATGCGGATGGTTTCCGCATCCACCTTGGCGGCGGTATCCGGCGAACAGGCGAGCGTGGTATCCGACCCGAGATACGGATTGCTGACGGTCTCCAGCGCCACCATGCCGAACGTCTCGCTCATGCCGTAGCGCGTGACCATGGCGCGGGCGATGCGGGTGGCCTGCTCGATATCGTTGGAAGCGCCGCTGGTGATGGAGCCGATGATAAGCTGTTCGGCGGCGCGGCCGCCGGTGAGCGTAGCGAGCCTGCTTTCCGCCTGCTCCTTGCTCATGAGGAACTGCTCCTGCTCCTCCACCTGCATGGTGTAGCCTAAAGCCCCGGAGGTCCGTGGCACGATGGTGATCTTGTGGACCGGCGCGCTGTTCTCCTGCCTGGCGGCGACGATGGCGTGGCCAATCTCGTGGTAGGCGATGATCCGTTTTTCCTTGGCGGATATGACGGCGTTCTTGCGCTGGTAGCCCGCGATAACGACCTCCACGCTTTCCTCCAGGTCCGATTGGACGACTTCCTTGCGGCCCGCGCGCACGGCCCTCAGCGCCGCCTCGTTGATGATGTTCGCAAGCTCCGCGCCGGAAGCGCCCGCGGTGGCGCGCGCAATGGCGTTATAGTTCACATCCGCGGAGGTCTTGATCTTCTGCGCGTGCACCTTCAGTATGGCCTCCCTGCCGTTCAGGTCGGGCAGCTCCACGGGCACCCTTCTGTCGAACCGGCCGGGACGCAGCAGGGCTTTATCCAATGTTTCCGGGCGGTTGGTGGCGGCGAGTATGATGACGCCGCGCGTGCCGTCGAACCCGTCCATTTCGGAAAGAAGCTGGTTGAGCGTCTGCTCCCGCTCGTCGTTTCCTGCAAAGCCGGAATTGTCGCGCCGCTTGCCTATGGTATCGATCTCGTCTATAAACACGATGCAGGGCGCCTTTTCGTTGGCCTGCTTAAAGAGATCGCGCACCTTTGCGGCGCCCATGCCCACAAACATTTCCACGAACTCCGAGCCGGAGATGGAGAAGAACGGTACATCGGCCTCCCCCGCCACGGCTTTTGCGAGCAGCGTTTTGCCCGTGCCCGGAGGGCCGACGAGCAGCACGCCCTTGGGGAGATCCGCGCCGATTTCCGCATACTTGCGCGGGTTGTGGAGGAAATCCACGATCTCGGAAAGCGCTTCCTTGGCTTCGTCCTGCCCGGCGACGTCCGCAAAGGATTTGCCGGTTTCCGCCTGCACGTAGATTTTCGCGTTGGATTTGCCGAACTGCATGGCGTTCATACCGCCGCCGCGCTTTTCCATGGATTTCATCAGCGTGCGGCCAATGAACGAAAAGAACACGATGGGCAGCACCCAGCTGATGAGGAAGGCCAAAATCGGCGAGGTCTCCTCCGGCACGACGCGGCTGAATGTGACGCCCGCTTCATACAGGCGCTGCGTCAGGCCGTCGTCCGGCATGGCCCCGGTGGAATAGACGATCTCCTTGCCGTTTTCCAGCGTGGTAAAATAGATGGTCTCATTCTCCAGTTCGAATTTTTCCACCGCGCCCGCGTCCACCTGTTTTAAAAACGTGCCGTAGTCCGTCTCCTTTACCTGCGCTTTGAGCAGGGACGGGAATACAAAAGCGTTTAAAAGCAGAAGCACCACGAGTGCGATGAGCCCGTAATAGAGCATCGGCTTGCGCGGGGTCTTGTTGCTGTCGCTGATCATAGTCATATCCTTTCATAAGGTAAAAGCGCCGCTTTCCCTGTAGATATCATCTTACCTGTTATAATACCCGCAATCTATCGCTTCAATGTGAATTAACCTTGACGTCAGGCGTACAGGAATATTGCGGTTATGTGACATATGATCTGGAATACATATGTTTCACGTGAAACAATACGCCAATGTTTCATTTATTTGGCGCATTGTAGGCTTGTTACGGGTGTGCTAGACTCAAACAGGACAGTATGGAACGTTGGGGGACCGGATGAAGAACGGAGCGTTGTTTCAAAAAGCGGAGGATTGCTACGCCAGCGGAAGCTACGAAACGGCACTGGAATTATTTACACAGTTTAGCCGCGTGGAGGAAACCGAGGAATGCGAAAACTATATCGGCTGCTGCGCGCTGATCCTTGGGAACTATCAGGAAGCCATCGCCCGTTTTGAAAAGCTGATGGAGCAGGACCCGAACTGGGTGCGCCCGGTGTTCAACCTGGGCCGCGCGTACCTTGCGCTCGGGGAATACGAAAAAGCGCTGCAATATTTTAAGCGCGCGGAGCGCATGAATTCGTTCCATGTGGACGCGCTCTATTATCTTGGCGTATATTACGACACCGTGCGGGATGTTGAAACCGCGAAAAAATACTACAAACGCTCGCTGCGCATCCAGTATGCGCAGTCCGAATGCCACCAGAACCTTGGAGTCTGCTATCTGACGGACGGCGCGTACGCCGATGCGTTGGAGGAATTTACCATAGCTTACGGGCAGGACCCGGCCAACCTGGAGGCGCTCTATTGCCAGGCGCTCACGCTGATGTATTCGGGCCGCTACGGGGAAGCGCTCGAACGGCTGCTTGACCTGGTCAAGCGCAGGCCGGACAACGCCGCGTACATAAAGGATATCGTGCATTGCTGCTGCAAGGTCAGGGACGTCAGGCGCGCGCTGTACTGGAACGGGGAACTGCTAAAACGCCTTCCGAAAAGCGAGGCGGTGCTGAAAACCCGGGGGCGGTTCAAACGCAAGCCGCGTCGGCATCTAAAACTCATCTAAATATACAGGCCGCGTACCTCTGTGGTATTCTTTAGAAAAGAAAAAGAACGGAGACGCGGCTTATGTTTTCCATTCAGGCTGTAACTTTAGCAGTCTCACCCGCCCTTTGCGCCTTTCTTCTGGAAAGCTGGGGCGGCGATGTGGTATCGCGCGGGCGCGTCCATCAGATCGACACGCTTTGCGGGTTCGCGGCCATGCAGGGCGCAAAGCTTTTGGGCCTTGTTACATATGAGATACGGGACGGCGCGTGTGAGATCGTCACGCTGGACAGCGTTGGGCGTGGGCACGGCGCTTTTATCCGCCGCCGCCGATTACGCAAAAACGCAGGGTTGCAGCCGACTTTGGCTCATTACCACCAACGACAACACGCGCGCCATCCGTTTCTATCAAAGGCGCGGCTTTGTCATGACGGCGCTGCATCTGAACGCAATCGAGGACGCGCGGCGCATGAAACCGCAGATCCCGCTTACGGGGCTTGACGATATCCCCATTCTGCATGAGATCGAGTTTGAAAAGCCGCTCTGAGGGGGCGGCTTCTTATATATTGTTTCACGTGAAACAATATATTTCTTTCATGCCTATCGTCTACTCCTGCTATACGAGCTTTCCTGTTGCCTCATGCCGCGATATGGGGTAGTATAATACGGTATTCAAGTTTTGAACCATTCAACGAAAGGAAACGAGCATGAAGGAACGCATCGTGGTGCTGGATTTCGGCGGCCAGTACAACCAGCTCATCGCGCGCCGCGTACGCGAGGCGGGCGTATACTCCGAGCTTCTGTCGCACAAGGCCACAACCGAACGCATCAAGGGCGAGGGATTGTCCGGCGTGATTTTGACCGGAGGGCCGGACAGCGTGTATGCCCCCGGCGCGAAGGCCTGCCTGGAGGAGGTATTCTCGCTCGGCGTACCGGTATTGGGCATCTGCTACGGCATGCAGTATATCGCGAAGGTGTTCGGCGGGGAAATCAACCGCGCGGCGGTGCGCGAATACGGCCGCACCGAGATCGAGTTTTTTGAGCACCCGCTGTTCGAGGGCGTCACGGAGCGCATCGTATGGATGAACCACAACGACGCCGTAAGCAAAGCGCCCAAGGGCTTCCGCGCCATCGCGCGTACGGAGAACTGCCCCGTGGCCGCGTTTGCGGACGAAAGCCGCGGGCTCTACGGCATACAGTTCCACGCGGAGGTCAACCACACCCCGCAGGGCGCACTTATCATCAAAAATTTCCTGAAAAACATCTGCGGGCTTGCCTGCGATTATTCGCCCGAAAACCTGGCCGATACCCTCATTGTGGATATCCGGAAGCTGGTGGGCGGCGGCAAAGTCTTGGGCGCGCTTTCCGGCGGTGTGGACAGCTCCGTGGCGAGCGTACTGGTCCACCGCGCCATCGGGGACAAGCTGACCTGTATCTTCGTGGACCACGGCCTCTTGCGGCACAATGAAAAGGAAGAGGTCATCGGCTTCTATCGGGACAAGCTGGGCCTCAACGTCATACCCGTGGACGCGCGGGAGCGGTTCCTCTCGAAGCTTGCGGGCGTTACCGACCCGGAGCAGAAGCGCAAGATCATAGGCACGGAATTTATCCGCGTATTTGAAGAAGAAGCGAAAAAGCTTGGCGGAGCGGACTATCTGCTGCAGGGCACCATATACCCCGACGTCATAGAAAGCGGCACGGAAAGCGCCGCCACCATCAAAAGCCACCACAACGTGGGCGGGCTTCCAAAGGATATCGGCTTCAAGGGCCTGTGCGAACCGCTCCGCATGCTGTTTAAAGACGAGGTCCGCATATTGGGCGAAAGCCTCTCCATCCCCCACGACCTCGTATGGCGGCAGCCCTTCCCCGGCCCCGGCCTCGCCATCCGCGTGCTGGGTGACGTCACCGAGGAAAAATTGGAAATCCTGCGCCAGAGCGACCGGATCTTCCGCGAGGAGATCAAGAACGCGGGGCTTGACCAGGCGATCTGGCAGTATTTCACCGTGTTTACCGGCATGCGCAGCGTGGGCGTGATGGGCGACGAGCGCACCTACGATTACGCCATCGGCGTGCGCGCCGTAACCTCCACGGACGCCATGACGGTGGAATTCGCGGAGATCCCCTACCCCGTGCTGCGGAAGATTTCCGAGCGCATCATAGGCGAAGTGCCGCACGTGAACCGCGTGGTGTACGACATTACGAGTAAACCCCCGGGAACGATCGAGTGGGAATAACTACGGTCGTGGAATAAAAAATAGCCGTCGTGTAGTGTTTCCCGCCCACAACGCGTCGTTCAAACGACCAGAAATATACCGTAATTTTATGGATAAACTCTGTTTTTGGCAGTATATGCCGCTCCGCGCGGGAAAAAAAAGCCGTCCGGGCCGCCGTTAACGCCCGTCCCGCCCGCGCGCACGTATCCGCCGCCCTTCCCCGCCGGATCACAACGTGACTTTTTGAGGGTGAAAAGTCACTACCAAACGAGTGAAATTGCCCCTATGATAGTACAAAAAGCTGTCATAGGGGCTTTCCTGTTTTCACTTGAGAAAAAGGGAGCGTAAAGGGATGTGCGCTGAAGAGAAGCGGCCGTATCGAATTTACCGGGCAGGGGGCCGAAGCTTTCCCGTCTACCTCGAATACGACGAGCAGATGGGAAGGAGCTACCCGGCCTATCCTGATTTTGAGGAACATCCGGAATATACCGGGGAAGGCAGGCCCTTTGCCACGGCGGAACAGGACAGCTGCCCTTACGCCAAGCCCAACGCCCCGGAAAAGCCTCCGCCCGGCGATTGCGGCGGCTGCGGCTGGTTTTACCGCGAGCAGACGCCTTACGACCCCATCGGCATCTGCATGTGCGCCGCGCATCGGCGCAAAAGCGAGCCGAATACCAGGAAAAACAAATCCGCCGGTCAGCGCGCGCTATGCCCTCCAACCCGAAACTCCGAATGGTTTCCTAACAAAACGGTGCTTCAACGGTATCAATCCGTAAATAAAGCCGGAAAGGCAGGCGCATATCGTATGGAAAGACGCAAGGAAGAACGGCCCGCGGCGCTCCCGGACGAGGCGCTCTCAAATGTGGCGGGCGGCGGGAAGCAGTTCGTATCCTCTTACGTAACGGGATACGCGCTGCCCCATACATGCCCGCGGTGCGGCTACAATCTGTGGGGCATCGGGTACGGCGCGCCCGTATCCGACGGAAGCGGAGGGGAAAGCGCCCCCATGTTTTATGAATGCGCCGCCTGCCGCGCCCTGGGCGAGCACCTGCAGCAGCTTGGCCAAGCGTCGGCGGTCCCGCCCCGGCTGAGCATTGCCGTGAACCCCGGCCTTGCGCAGACGACCAGGCTGTTAAAGCTCGAGTTTTAGAGCGGCGCACCAAACAGCGCCGATATATTGCTCCAATGCCGATATATTGCTCTAATCAGGAACAGAAAGCGGGGACCATGGCATGACAATCAAAAAAGAAGAAAACGGCCCGGAACTGACCCTTACCCTGAGCGGACGGCTGGATACGACCACCGCGCCGCAGCTCGAGGCCGAGCTGAAGAACTCGCTTGCGGGCGTCACCGCGCTCACGCTGGATTTTTCCGGCCTCGAGTACCTGTCCTCGGCGGGGCTCAGGGTGATACTGGCGGCACAGAAGACGATGAACCGCCAGGGAAAAATGACGGTCCGGCATGTGAACGAGATCATTCTGGAGGTCTTTGAGGTGACGGGCTTTTCGGATATTCTGACTATCGAATGAAGGCTTTCAAGGAGCGCGCCATGAGTGACCGGGGCAGAAGCCGCCCAATCCGCGCCAAAATCGTGCTGATCGTCCTCTCCGTTTCCATACTGGCGCTGCTCGCCAGCGCGGCGGCGGCTTTTTGGGGAATGGGCAGCACGCGGGCGACCGCGCTCCGTTCCAGCGAGGAGCTGGGGCGCGTGGCCGCCGCGGACAGCGAGGCCGCGTTGGTGCGTCAGGCTGAGGCCAATCTGCAGCGCGAAACGCAGGCCAAGGCGGAGCTTACCGAGGAACGGCTGGTGACTATCCGGGAGCAGGTCGCCCTGCTTGCCGCCTATGTCGCGCCCATATACGGCGGGGCGGCGTCGGTAACGGACGCCCGCCCGGGGAGCGTCGGCGGATGGGTGATGCAGTACGCCGGGGTGAACGGCGTTTCCGCCGAGGCGATGGCCGCCGAGACCGCGCGGACGGCCCAGATCCAATTCATTCTGGACCCGGTCTGCCGGGGCAGCGGGGATATCAGCTCAATATATTTCGCCTCGGAACAGGGCTTCATGGTCTCCTACGACAACCACCCGGACGACGCCTACGAGCAGCTTTTTCTAAACGGCTACGACCCCCGGCAGCGCGATTGGTACACAGGGGCGGCTTCGGCGGGCGGCGCGGTGTTCACCGGCACGTATCTCGACGTATTCGGCCGCCTGCTCACCACCTGCGCGGCGCCCGTTTACGCCGGGGACGGGACTTTAGCCGGTGTGCTGGGCATGGATATCCTCATTCAGGACATCAACGAATCGGTGGTATCCGCCGAGGTGGGGATAAACGGCTACGCCTTCCTGATCGACAAGGAGGGGAACATGATCTCCTCCCCCACGCTTCGGGTGAACGCAGACGGTTCCTACGACGAGGTCAGCCTGACGCGGGACGCGGACTTTGCGGAAGCGGCCGGGCAGATGATATTGGGAAAGAGCGGAGTAGCCGGGCTTACGGCGGCGGGCCGCCCCGTATTCCTCGCCTACGCGCCGGTCAGCGCCACCGGATGGAGCCTCGGCATGGTGCTGCCCCGCGAGGAGGTCGTGGCGCCCGCCGCGGCCAGCCATGGCAATATTCTCTCCCGCACAGGGCTTGCCACCGCGCAGATGTCCGCCACCATGCGCGCCATGTTCATCGTATTCGCGTGCGTGCTGGGGGCGCTCGTGGGCTTTGTGCTGCTGGCCGCGGACATACTTTCCAAACGCCTCACCGACCCCATCCACCGGCTGATCGAAGAGGTAAACGTAATCAGCGGCGGGGACCTGACGCGCCGGGTGGAGGTGCGCACCGGCGACGAAATGGAGGCCCTGGGCGAGGCGTTCAACGGCATGACCGCGTCCCTGCGGGACCATATCAAAAGCCTCGCCGCCGTGACCGCCGACAGGGAGCGCATCGCCGCGGAGCTTGGGGTGGCCGCCACCATACAGTCTTCCATGCTGCCCTGCATATTCCCGCCGTTTCCGGAGCGGACGGAGTTTGATATTTTTGCGGGCATGCACCCGGCCAAGGAGGTCGGGGGCGATTTTTACGATTTTTTCTTTACCGGCGCGGACCATCTTTGGCTGGTCGTCGCCGACGTCTCCGGCAAAGGCGTGCCCGCCGCGCTGTTTATGGTGATTACCAAGACGCTTTTAAAAAACCAGGCCGGTTTCACGGCCTCCCCCGCCGAAGTGCTGACCACCGTGAACGGCCAGCTTTACCAGAACAACGAGGCGGGCATGTTCGTGACGGCGTTTATCGGATGCCTCGCCATTTCCACCGGGCAATTCACGTTCGCTAACGCCGGGCACAATTTCCCGCTCGTTCGCCGGAACGGGCGCTGGAGCTGGCTCAAAACAAAGCCGGGGCTGGTGCTTGCCGGTATGGAAGGGCTCGTCTACCGGGATTTTGAGGAAATGCTCTCCCCCGGCGACCGGATATTCCTCTACACGGACGGCGTGACCGAGGCGCTCAACCCCGCGGGCGAGCTTTACGGCAACCGGAGGCTTGAGGATACGCTCAACGCTTCGGGCCTGGCCCGGGCGCGCAACGACGCGCTGATTGGCCATATCAAATCGGATATCGACCGCTTTGCCGCCGGGGAACCCCAGGCGGACGATATCACCATGCTGGCTTTGCAATACTTTGGACTGGGGGCGGCAGAATGACCGCGGCATTCGGCTTTCATCCCGTACAGCTGTCGGACCGGGCCGCGGTGGAAGCGGCCTGCGCCGCCGCCGGTACGCTTTCCTGCCAGTACAATTTCGCCAACCTCTATTGCCTGCGGGACTTCTACGGCACAGAAATTCATACCGTAGGCGGCGCGCTGTTCGTCCGCCAGACGCGGCGGGAACCGGGGAAAATCGCTTACCTGCCCCCGCTCAATGCAGGCTGGGATATTCTAATGGGCTTGGCGGCGGCGGACAAACGGCCCTGGTTCCTGTACGGCGTGACCTCCGGCGACGCCAAGGGTCTAAGCGCCGCCGCTTCCGGCCGTTTTCGCTTTGCGGAGGACCGGGATTGGGCGGAATACCTTTACCGGCCGGAGAAGCTGCACACGCTTTCCGGGGGTGCTCTCTCGCAAAAGCGCAAGGACGCCCGCATCTGCCGCAGGCTCTATGACGGGCGGTTGTCCGTGGAGCGTATCGGCCCCGAAAACGCAGCCGAGGTAATGCGGTTCCAGCAAGGCTGGTACGCCGCGCGGCGCTCCGTTTCCATACCGGCCGGTCATCTTGCGGGCGAGGACCGCGCGGTAGGCTGCGCTTTGGAACACTTCGAGGCCCTGGGGCTTATGGGGATGCTGATCCGGCTGGACGGGAAAGCGGCGGCCTACTCCTACGGCTCCCCCGTGGGAAACCGCGCGTTCGACATCATCGCGCAGAAGGCCGACCCGAATGTGCGCTACCTCTACCGGGTGCTGTTTCAGGAGTTTGTGGGTGCGTACTGCCTGCCCTACGAGTATGTGAACGCCGAGGAGGACCTGGGGCTGCCGGGCTTGCGGGCGCTCAAGGCCACGTACCATCCCGCGCTGCTGCTGGAAAAGTGGCGGGCCGAGCCCATATCGGCGCCCGCGGGGGTTTACGGGGACGTTACCGGGCATGGGCCGCGCGCTGTCCCCGGAGAGGAGGGCGCCGTATGAACAAGCTGGAGGCCAACCTCGCATTGCTTTCCGTCGCCTTTTTCTGGGGCATACAGTACGTGTTTTTCAGCGCCCTCCCCGAAGGGATCTCCACATTCGCGTTCATGACGCTCACCTGCGCGATCGGCTGCCTGCTTGTGGCGGCCGTGTTCTGGCGGGAGCTTTGGAAGTTCACCAAACAGCTTGCAAAAAAGAGCTTTATCACGGCGGTGTTCCTGTTTGCAAGCAACATGCTGCTTACCTACGGCTCCCGGTCTTTAGAGCCCGCCGTTTCCGGGTTTTTTGCCGCGGCCTATATCGTGTTCGTCCCGCTCGTGCTGCGGCTTTTTAAGCAGAAGGTCACGCGGAGCAGTCTTGCCGGCATGGCCCTGGTGGTGGCGGGGCTCCTGCCCGCCGCCGGTTTCGGCTTTACAGGCTCCCTGACAAACGGGATTTTTCCGGTCCTGGTGTCGGACGTACTTTTCGCGGTCTACCTTGTGATGGTGGACCGGGCGGCGGGAGACGTCAACCCCGTGCTGCTCTCCATGGGGCAGATGGGCTTCTCCGCGCTGTTCTCGCTGGCGGGCTGGGTCCTGTTCCAGCCGTCCACGCTGCTGCGCCTGCCCGCGGATGCCGCTTTCTGGGAAAGCGTGCTGATGGTGGCCGTATTCATCCGGGCGTTCACCACGGTGATGCAGGTATACGCCCAGCGGTATGTTTCCGCCATGAACACCTGCCTTGTGTTATCCACAGAAACCGTATTCGCGCTGTTTACCGCGCCTTTGCTTGCCTCCCTCACGGGCGGCAGCGCCGCGCCGTTTACTTTGCCCAAGCTGTTGGGCTGCGCCGCGCTGGTGTGCGGCGTGCTGATCTCGGGCGGGATCATCCGCCTCCCCGTAAAAAGAAAAGAGGAGGTGGGCGTATGAACCCGCGCGCCGCGCTGGCCGAACGCCTGCCTGTTTTCCTGATATGCACCGCCGTCGTAACGCTGATCGACCTGCCGTTCCGGGCGATCGGCTTCCTGGGCCTTATCCCCACGGCGGGGCCAAAGAATATGCTGCCGCTGCTGTTCGGGCTGATGTTCGGCCCGGCGGGCAGCCTGGCAAACGCCGCGGGCATTCTGCTGTCCGCTATGGTCCGCGGGGCGTTCACGCCCGCGGCCTTCCTGGAAGCCGCGCTGACCGCCGCGGTCGCCTGGCTGTGCTGGTCCGTATGGTATCTGCCCGGCATCGCCTGCATTCCCAGCATGAAAAAGCCGCGGGGGCTGTTCCGGTACCTATTGTTCGCGCTTTGCGCCGGGTGCGCCCTGGGTGCGGGGCTCGCGCTGCTTCCCGCCGCGCGGTACGGCCTCGCGCCTTTGGCGGCCGGGGTGCAGGTGGCGGGTTCGTCATTCGCGTGGTCCCTGCTGGTGGGCATACCGTCTCTCATCACGCTGACGTCGGTGCTTTCCGCCGTGCCGGTCATGCCGCGGTCGTACTGGGAGCGGGGCAGCAGGGCGTTAGCACCCGATCTCAGCCTGAAGCTGACGCGGGCGGGCGGCATGGCGGGCGTGGGGGACGCGGTGGAGGAATTCTATGTAAGCCGCAATATCCCCGCAAAGCGGGGCTACGCAGTGATGTCCTGCGTGGAAGAGATATCGGTGCTGCTGCTTGAAAAGCTCCCCGAAGGGGAAGCGCTCCGCGTTGACCTGCGCGCGGGCGATAACGTTACCGTGCGCTTTACCTGCGGCGGCCCCCGCTATAACCCGCTGGCGGTGAAGCGGGCCAAACGGGACTCCCCCGCCTATCTCGATGCGCTGGGCATCCTGCTGGTGCGGGAAATGGCCGTTGTGGCGGGCTATGCCCGCAGGCACGGCGTCAACCGCGTCAAGATCGTCGTATAGGAGAGGGGGCAAAAAAGCGCATGAAGGAACTGACCGTACCCGCCGCCCCGGAGCAGCTTGGCGCCGTCACCGCCTTTGTTTCCTCGGAGATTGCGGCGTGCCCCAAAAAGGCGCGCATCCAGATCGAAACCGCCGTGGAGGAGATATTCGTCAACATCGCCCGTTACGCCTACCACCCTGAAACCGGCACGGCGACCATACGCTGCGAGGCAAAAGACGGCGTTGTGACCATACAGTTTCTGGACAGGGGCCGCCCCTTTGACCCGCTGAAGAGGCGGGCCGCGGACACCACGCTCTCCGCCGAAAAACGCGGCGTGGGCGGGCTCGGCATCCTGATGGTCAGGGAAAGCATGGACGCTGTGGACTACGCCTATGAGGGCGGCATGAACCGTTTTACCATCAAAAAGAAATTTGGCATTCCGGGGAGGCGGTCCGTATGAACGAAAAACTGTTCCGCAAAAGCAGCATGGAAAAGGTGGCCGGGCCCGAGCAGCTGGACGATTACATACGCGTGGCCAGCCCCAGCCTGTGGGTGACGCTGGCCGCCGTCGCCGTATTGCTGGCCGCGGTGCTCGTATGGGGCGCGTTTGGCGCCCTGCCCACCACCCTCACCGCCGCGGGCGTGGCGAAGGATGGCATAGTGACCTGCTACCTTCCCGTTGAGCAGGCGGCCAAAGTTGCGCCGGGCATGCCCGCAAAGGCCGGTTCCGAAGCGGCGCGGGTATCCTCCGTCGCGCGGACGCCGCTCTCCAGAGCCGAGGCGGCGGCGGCGCTGCAAAGCGATTATCTGGCCGAAACGCTGCTGTCTTCCGGCTGGAACGTGCCCGTGGCCGTGGACGCCCCCGGCGTGCCCGACGGCGTGGTGCAGGTATCGGTGACGGTGGATACGGTGAGCCCACTGAGCTTTATTTTCAATTAGAGGGATGCGGATGGCAAAGGGGTATGTGAACGTGCCGGTGGTGATGCAGATGGAAGCGCTCGAATGCGGCGCGGCCTGCCTTGCCATGGTGCTGGCCTACCATAAAAAATGGCTGCCTCTGGAGCGGGTGCGCGCCGACTGCGGCGTCTCCCGGGACGGTTCCAGCGCAAAAAACATGCTGCTGGCCGCCCGCAGCTACGGGATGGAAGCCAAAGGCTACCGTATGGAGCCGGAGCAGCTCGCCGCGCAGGCGCAATACCCCTGCATCATCCACTGGAATTTCAACCATTTCGTGGTGCTGTGCGGCTTTAAGCGCAATAAGGCCGCGGCCGTGCTCAACGACCCGGCGCGCGGCGTGGTGGAGGTGCCCATGGCGCAGTTCGACGCCTCCTTTACCGGCATCGTCCTGCTGTTCGAGCCGACCGCCGCGTTTGTGGCGGACGGAAAACCGAAAAGCATACTCGGCTTCGTCAAAAAGCGGCTGCGCGGCGCCTCGGCCGCGCTTGTGTTCACGATACTCACAGGGCTCATCACCGCGCTGACGCATGTCATCTCCCCCGCCTTTTCGCGCGTGTTCATGGACCGGCTGCTGACCGGGCGGAACCCGGACTGGCTGCTGCCCTTTCTCGCCGGGCTTGCGGCCTTCTCCGCCGTACAGCTCATCGCCGCGTTCATTCAGGCCTGCCATTCGCTCAAAATCGAGGGCAAGCTCGCGATCGTGGCCAACGCCTCCTTCCTGTGGCATGTGCTGCGCCTGCCGATGGAGTTTTTCTCCCAGCGGATGGCCGGGGATATCGCCGGGCGGCAGAGCGCAAACGAGGGCGTGGCCTCCTCCCTTGTGGCGCAGACCGCCCCGCTGCTGCTCGATTTTGTGATGCTGGTATTCTACCTTGCCGTCATGCTGCGCTACAGCGTGCCGCTTACGGTCATCGGCATTTCGTCGCTTGTCATCAACATGCTGGTAGGCCGCGTCGTCTCAAAAAAGCGCGTCAACCTGACCCGGGTGCAGATGCGGGACGCGGGCAAGCTGGCGGGCGCCACCGTGGCGGGCGTGGAAATGATAGAGACCATCAAGGCGAGCGGCGCGGAGAACGGCTATTTTGAGCGCTGGGCGGGGTATCAGGCGTCCGTAAACACGCAGAGCGTGAAATTTTCCCGGCTGAACCAGTACCTCGGCAGCGTCCCCGCGCTGGTGGGCCAGCTCACGAACCTCGTCATATTGATGCTGGGCGCGGCGCTTATCATGAACGGCTCGTTTACCGTGGGCATGCTGCTGGCGTTCCAGGGCTTTTTAAGCGCGTTCATGGCGCCCGCGCAGACGTTTTTGAGCCTGAACCAGAGCATGCTCGAAATGCGCACCGGCATGGAGCGCATAGAGGACGTGATGGAATACCCCGCGGACGTGGAGTATGGCCGGGACGAGGCGCTTTTGGACGGGGACTATAAAAAGCTTTCCGGCGCGCTGGAGATGAAAAACGTCACATTCGGCTATTCCCGCCTGGGCGCGCCGCTGATCGAGAACTTCAGCCTCAGCCTGAAGCCCGGCAGCCGCGTGGCTTTCGTGGGGCCGTCCGGCTGCGGCAAATCCACGCTCGCCAAGCTCATTTCCGGCCTCTGCAAGCCGTGGAGCGGGGAAATACTCTTCGACGGCAAGCCGATTGTCTGTATCCCGCGGGAGGTGTTCACCGGCTCTTTGGCCGTGGTGGACCAGGACATCATACTGTTCGAGGATACCGTGGCGGCCAATATCAAGATGTGGGATTCCTCCATAGAGGATTTCGAGATGATACTCGCCGCCCGCGACGCCCATCTCCACGAGGATATCATGGGCCGGGAGGGCGGCTACCAGTACAAAATCATGGAGGGCGGCAAGGATTTTTCCGGCGGGCAGCGCCAGCGCATGGAGATCGCCCGCGTGCTGGCGCAGGACCCGACCATTATCATCATGGACGAGGCCACCTCCGCGCTGGACGCCAGGACGGAATACGGGGTGGTGAACGCCATTAAAGACAGGGGCGTTACCTGCGTCGTGGTGGCGCACCGCCTCTCCACCATACGGGATTGCGACGAGATCATCGTGCTGGACCGGGGCAAGGTGGTGGAGCGCGGCACGCATGACGCGCTGTACGCCCTGGGCGGCGTCTATACGCGGCTGGTCAGCAGCGAGTAAGGGCGGACGTTATGGGATGGTTTGACGAGCAGATCAAAAAACGGATCCAAAACGACGAGGACGGCTTTGCCCGCTCCTTTGCGGAACTGTCCGGCGCGGTCATGGGCAAAAAGGCCGCCGCCGCGCAGATAGACGAACGCGCCCGCGTCACAAGCGCCATCGGCGATATCCTGAATTACTACCATGTCAAAACGGTTGAACTTCCGGACAGCCTGACGGAGCTTGACGAGCAGCTGGAGTTTTTGATGCGCCCGTCCGGCATCATGCGCCGGAAGGTCGCTTTGACCGAAGGCTGGTTTAAGGACGCCGTGGGCCCGCTGCTGGGGCGCACAAAGGCGGGCGTGCCCGTGGCTCTGCTGCCGCGCGGCCTTTCCGGCTATGAGTATTTCGATTACGCCGAATGCAGGCGCGTTCCCGTCACAAAACAAACTGCCGAAGCCCTGGAAAGCGACGCCATCTGTTTTTATAAGCCGCTCCCGCTGCGCAAAATCGGCATCCGCGACCTTTTGCGCTACATCGTGCAGACGCTTTCCGTTTCCGATCTCGCGCTGACCGCTGCGGCGGCGCTCGCCGCCACGCTGATGGGCATGCTGCTGCCGTATGTGAACAACCTGCTGTTCAGCCGCGTGGTCCCCAGCGGGGAGACGGGGCTTCTAATACCCCTGGCGTTCCTGATGGCGGGCGTCACGGTCTCCACGCTGCTCTTAACTATCACGCGCTCGCTCATCATGGGCCGCATCCAGACAAAAATGAGCGTCGCGGTGCAGGCGGCGTCCATGATGCGGGTGCTGTCGCTGCCCGCGGCGTTTTTCAAGGAATACAGCGCGGGCGAGCTTTCCAGCCGGGCGCAGAGCATCAACAGCCTGTGCGGGATGCTTGCGAACACCGTGCTTTCCACCGGCCTGTCGAGCCTGTTCTCGCTGGTTTATATCGGGCAGATCGGCCGTTACGCGCCCGGGCTTACGGCCCCGGCGCTGCTTGTGATATTGTGCACGGTGCTTGTTTCGCTCGCCGCCACGCTGATACAGACGCGGCGCGCCAAGCGCGCCATGGAGGTCGGGGCGAAGCTTTCCGGCCTGGTGTTCGCCCTCTTTTCGGGCGTGCAGAAAATCAAGCTGGCCGGGGCGGAGCGCCGCGCGTTTTCCAAGTGGGCGGGGCTGTACAGCCAGGCGGCGAAGCTGCGCTACGCGCCGCCCCTTTATTTGCACCTGCTGCCGCTTATCTCCTCCGCGGTGTCCTTGATCGGCACCATCGCGATCTATTATTACGCCGTGACCTCCGGGCTGGACGCGGCCGGTTATATGGCGTTCAACGTTTCCTACGGCATGGTCTCCGGCGCGTTTGTGTCGCTTTCCGGCATCGCGCTCACCGCGGCGAACATCCGGCCCGTGCTTGAGATGGTGGAGCCTATACTCAACGCGGTGCCGGAGGTTTCGGAGGGCAAGCGGGTCGTCACCCGGCTTTCGGGCGGCATAGAGATAAACAACGTCTCGTTCCGGTATGCCGAGGATATGCCGCTGGTGCTGGACAATCTCACGCTCAAAATCAGGCCCGGCCAGTATGTGGCCGTCGTGGGGGCGACCGGCTGCGGGAAGTCCACGCTGCTGCGGCTGCTGCTGGGGTTCGAGACGCCCCAGAAGGGCGCGGTGTATTACGACGGCAAGGATCTTTCGTCCATCGACCTGCGCTCGCTGCGCCGCCACATCGGCGTGGTGATGCAGACGGGCAAGCTCTTTCAGGGCGACATATTCAGCAACATCACGATCTCCGCGCCGTGGCTTTCCCAAAGGGAGGCGTGGGAAGCGGCCGAGCTCGCCGGTATCGCCGACGACATCCGCGATATGCCGATGGGGCTGCACACCGTCATCTCCGAGGGGTCGGGCGGCATTTCGGGCGGGCAGCGCCAGCGGCTGATGATCGCGCGGGCGGTCGCGCCCAAGCCGAAGGTGCTGATGTTTGACGAAGCCACCTCCGCGCTCGACAACATCACGCAGAAAAAAGTTTCCGAATCGCTGGACGCCATGAAAGCCACGCGCATCGTGATCGCGCACCGGCTGTCCACCATCCGCCAGTGCGACCGCATCATCGTGCTGGACAAAGGCCATATCGTGGAGGACGGCGGCTACGGCGAGCTGATAGAAAAAGGCGGGCATTTCGCGGAGCTGGTGGCGCGCCAGCGGCTGGACGATACGGCGTATGTGGGCAAGACCACGCTGTATTGAAATTTCTTTTGCATTGGCCTAACAAACGCGTTTTTGCGGCGTATCAACAGGTAAAGAAACCCAATTAAAACGGAGAGGAGCGTTTGAAATGAGCAAGGAACCGGACAAAACCAGGGAGGAGGAGGCGTTGCGGCCGCTGCCGGACGAAAGCCTCCAGGGCGTGGCGGGCGGCGGCAACGGCGAGGCCGGGCAGCCCGCGACCGAAACCGTGCGGAACGACCATGCGATGCAGTGCACCCATTATTTGTCCGCGTATTCGCCCAGCGTAAGGTTATGCACACGCTGTGAGTTTGTACGCATCCTGGAGGACCTTTGCCCCGATATCTGGGCGGAAGACGGGCTCGTGGTCTGCGAATGGGTATGGTACCACGACCCGCGGTACCGCCATTATTGGTAAACCAATCGTAGGAAAGGGCAATGAGAAAGGAGAGCGGGCCATGGAAAGCAAAGACTGCGGGAGCGCGTTTTGGCAGGCGCTCCCCGATGAGGAAATGGGGCGGGTGACGGGCGGTACGGGCGCCCAGAGCGGCGGCAGGCTCACCGCTTCCGTTACGGGATATGTGACGTCCCACATATGCCCCCAATGCGGCAACGATATCTGGGGCGTCGGGAACGGCGGGACCGAAACCAGCGGGGACACGGCGACGTGCGCCATTTTCTACCAGTGCGCGGCCTGCGCGGCCATAAACGGCTGCCGGCAGAAATACGGGCTGCCGGAGCAGCCCGTTCCCCGGCTGCCCGGCGGCGTCAACCCCAGCCTTTCCCAAACGTCCGTCACGATCACGTTCCGCCTGTAGGGGACCGCCATGACGCCGGAAAAACAAACGGAAGCGGCCCTGCGGAGCCTGATGGACTTCGGCCGCTTCTGCAAAAATGAACGGCTTGGCCGTATGGCCGCCGAAGCCCTCGCCCGTTACCCTGCAAACGGCATGCGGGAGCTTATGGACGACGAACTCGGCGCGCTTTTCGCGGCGGGAGAGTCCGCGTGGGGCTCGGAGGATGACGACGATGTCCGCTGAGCGCGCCGCCGTTATGGACGTGGAAACCCTGTACCTGGAATACCGGGACAGGGTCTCCGCCTATGCCCTGCATCACCTGGGCAGCGTGCAGGACGCGCAGGACGCCGTTTCCCAGGTGTTTTTGAACGCGCACAAGAATTGGAGCGCGTACGATCCTTCGCGCGGGGCGCACGGCACATGGCTGTATGCCATTACGCGGAACGTGGTGCGCGAAATGCTGCGGCGGGCGCGACGCAGCCGCACGGACGCGGACTTTGCCGGGTGGGACGCGGTCCCAGGCGCGGAGCCGCAGCCGGAGGACGCGCTGCTGAGCGCGGCGCGGGCGGAGGAACTGGCGGCCGCGCTGGAGCGGCTCCCCGAGCGGGAGCGGGATATCCTGCTAATGCGGTTTTACAGCGGCCTTCCTTCCAAGGAGGTGGCCGCGCGCATGGGGCTTTCGGACGCCAACGTACGGTATCTGCAATGCCGGGCGGTCGCAAAGCTGCGCGGGCTGCTTGAACTGTAAGAGGGGCGCGCCGCGGGCTGCTTGAACGGCCAATGCCGGAAGCGGCACGGCGGCAAGGGAGCAAACCGGGAAAGCGTTAATAAGTCGCCGTTTGATCGGCGGCTTTTTTGTTTTCCTGTACGGAAGGCTGTAAGGCCGTCAATGCAACGCCCTCTTCCAAATATGCCGCTTCCCCTTCCTGCTGCGCGCGTTCTAAGCAGTGTACCGCGTCCTCCAGCCCATGCAGAAGCGCGGCATACATCGCCTGATAATCCGGCATTTTGCATTACCTCCAGAATTGAAAAGGACTAAACGTCCTAAGCCATAGTATAGGGCCATTTGTCCTAAATGTAAATAGTACATATCGTCCTATCCTATAATGGCATGGGTGATGTGTATGAATCTCAAAATACGTGATTTGCGGGAAGATTCCGATCTGACACAAAAGCAACTATCGGATTACCTGAACTGTGATCAATCCCTTTATTCCAAATACGAGCGCGGGGAACGGGACATTCCGCTCCACCTTATGGTGAAGCTGGCGCTGTACTATAAAACGAGCGTGGATTACCTGGCCGGGCTGACATTGGAGAGAAAGCCGTATCCCAGAGTGAAATAATCAGAAAGCCCTATGCCCGTCCCC
>DATMXR010000109.1:0-3115 GCA_035561315.1 Feifaniaceae bacterium | reverse complement strand
GGTCGTGCCCGGAGCATGCAGGTCGCACTGGGCTGAAAAGCAGATAAACAAGCTTGGTTGGCTGATAATTTTACTATATTAATGATTTTCTACTTGTTTCGGCATAAGCGATTATAAATCTAATCGTTTCACTATAGGAGTTATATGAGCATTAAAAAGATTGCAGAAATGACTGGACTTTCCACCGCGACCGTTTCCTATGCCCTCAACGGCAGCGGAACCGTTTCAGCCAAAAGCAGGGAGCGGGTACTCAAAGCGGCGCAGGAGATCGGCTATAAGCCCAACGCCGCAGCGCAAATGCTGCGTACACAACGCTCCAACACCATTGCTTTCGTCATCCCAACCGATGAATCCAATCCCAACGCAAACTTCTTCTATATGGATGTGCTGATGGGGATTCGCAAGAAGCTGAGTGAAACGGATTATGATGTGATCGTTTCCAACTATGACCACGCTTCAAAGGCGAACAGTGAGCGCAGCCTGCGTGCCGTGCAGGTATGCCGAAAGCAGTGGGTGGACGGAATTCTCTTTGTTCCTTCCTCGGAAAATCCGGCGCAGCTCACCGTTTTGAGAGAAATGAATGTTCCGTTTGTGCTGCTTGACAGGCGCGTGACTGGATCCGACTACAGCTGTGTTGACTCGGACAACGAACAGGGCGCTTTTGATGCGGTATCCCTGTTCATAAAAAACGGCAGGAAACGGATCGGTTTTTTGGGCGGCGCTTCCTCCGTCAGCACCGGGGCGATGCGTTATCGCGGCTATGTGCGTGCGCTTGAGGAGAACGGGCTTGCCTACGAAAGCGAATACGTGATTCGGGAGAAAAGCTTCTCGATAGATATCGGCCGTGAACGCGCAAAAGAGCTTCTTTCGAAAAAAGTGGATGCCATTTTTGTTGCGGATAACACGCTGGCGATGGGCGCTGTCATGCAGTTTCGGGATGCCGGCGTGGATATCCCCTCAACGATAGCGATAATCGGATATGATGATTACGCCTGGATGGATCTGATCGCGCCGCCTCTCACCACCGTAAAGCAGCAGTCCTATCAGATGGGCTATGCTGCCGCGGAAATGCTCATCCGAAAGCTGAACGGTATGGACGCCGATGAGCGGATTACGCTGCGCACACGCGTAGTGGTAAGAAACTCTCATTGAGTGAGCAAGAAGAAGATTTAAGGAAGGTATAGGACTCTATGACAAAGGTACTGTTTGCGGGAGAATCCGCAACCATCGCAACTACGCACATTAAGGGCATGGATGCGTTCACGCATTATCGTTACAACGAGGCCGCCGATTATTTGCTTCCCAAACTGAGGGAGAACGGTATTGAAGTAGAATATCTGCCCTGCCATGACGTGATGGCCAAATTCCCGCTTACCCCGGAGGAGCTCAGTATTTACGATTGTGTGGCTATCAGTGACCTGGGGAGCAACAGCCTGCTTTTTCACCCTGAAGTATTGCTCAAGTCGGGAAGAAAGCCCAACCGGCTTTCTTCCATAAAAGAATATGTGCGCCGCGGCGGCGGCTTTTTGATGATCGGCGGATACATGTCCTATGCGGGCGTTGAAAACAAAGCGCGCTTTCACGAAACTCCCATCGAAGACCTTATGCCTGTAGAAATTTTACCCTATGACGACCGTGTGGAACTGGTGGAAGGCTTCAAACCCGAGGTTATGCTTCCCGGCCATCCAATGCTGGCCGGGCTTACGGATATTCCCCATATGCTTTTTTACAATCGGACGATAGTCAAAGCCGGCGCTGATTTAGTGCTTGCAAACCGTGAACGCGGCAGAATCGACCCCATTCTGGCTGTTTGGGATTTTGGCGAAGGCCGCGCCGCAGCTTTCACGCCCGACTGCGCACCCCATGGCGCGCCCCCGGAATTTTACAACTGGCCGCACTACGGCAGATTTTTCGCCAACCTGCTGCGCTATTTGGCTAAGGAAGAAACGGTATAGTTTTCGAACGGCTTGATCGGACGAAAGTCTGTCAATAAACAAAGTATGTACTGTAGGAGGAGAAGGGCAATGAAAAAAACGATCTGCATCCTGTTGGCATTTATGATGGCAATTGTTATGCTTGCAGGCTGTGCGGCCCCGGCAGAGCAACCCGGTTCCGACCAGCCTGCCGCCGAAACCAAACCCTCTGCCGAGCCTGGGGGGACCGCGGCCGGAGAAGCGCCGGCCGAGGCGCCCAAAGTCGCGCTTATGTCCATGCGCGAGATGACGCAGCCTGCCGACGAAAGCACCCTCGAAGGCGTGAAGCGCCTCAAGGACGAGCTCGGTATCGATGTTAAGATCGTCGTGTGCCTCGAGGTCAGCGAATACTATGATCAAATGCAGGCGCTATGCGAAGAAGGCTATGATATCATCTACTTCGTATATGACAACTTCCTCGAGGCCGCCAAGGAGCTCTGCGTACTCTACCCGGACATTGAATTCATCGGCCTGTGGATCAACCTAAACGGCGAAGAAGTCGCGCCCAACTTAAAACCCGTCCATTTCCGATCGGAACAGGGCTCGTTCATGTGCGGCGTAATTGCGGCGCTCATGTCCGAAAGCAAGCAGGTAGGCTTTATTGGCGGCGGCAACAACGCCGGTATCAAGACCTTCCTCGCGGGTTATGAAGCCGGGATTCAGTACGTTGACAACGGCACGGAATTGGTCGTCGCTTGGGCCAATACTTTTGACGATCCGCTCAAGGGCAAGGAACTTGCGTCCAGCATGTACCAAAAAGGCGTGGACGTGATTTATCAGGCTGCCAACCAGACCGGTCTTGGCGTATTTGATGCGGCGCGTGAAGCAGGCAAGTATGCCGTCGGCGTAGATGTTGATCAATCCCCTCTCGCCCCCGAAAACATTATCTGCTCCAGCCTGCTGGATCACGGCTATGCCACGTTTGATAGCATTTCCGCGGCCGTAAGCGCAAACTTCAATAATTCGCAGGTATTCTATGGCGTTCAGGAGGGCATGCCTGTTGTGGCTGTCAACGAAGCGCTCGTTCCCGCTGAAGTGATTGCGCAGGTCAACGAAATCCAGACGAAAATTGCCAGCGGCGAGATCCAAATCCCAACTACCACCGAAACCGAATAATCGAGCGAAACGCTTCTGAAGCAGTC
>DATMXR010000108.1:0-4625 GCA_035561315.1 Feifaniaceae bacterium | reverse complement strand
GCATATGTATCGTATTCCATTAAACTGTGAAATTCCGGATTTTTAATGCGTGCGCAGCCAGGCGAGAATATAGAGCACGCTCAAAAGCAGCTGCAGAATAAACAGGCCGATGCAAACATTTTTTCGCACCTTATCCTTGCGGCGGTGAAAGATATTCACGCCCACCAACGGCACTACGGGGATGATGCCCGCGCAGAATATAAAGGCCGCAGTCATGAAACATTCCTCCCAAACATCGTGCCCCCGGCTCAAAAGGCGGTTGAGTTACAAACTAACAATACCGTACCATATACTTGTAACATCCAACAACCGGAGGTTTCTGGAAGCGGTGGAAGGCGTGCCCCGGCGCGGGGCAGGGTTGTAAAAAGAAAACAAATATTCGCATAAAATGGTTTTCCTTTTAAATGCTTTCTGATACAATAGGAAAAGCGAAAAAGACTGGAGGGCGGTATGGTCAGGCACGTGGTTTGTCAGAAATTTGCGGATGCGGCGGACGCGCGGGAGGCGGCGCGCATGCTGCGGGCGCTGGTGGGGACCGTGCCCACGCTGCGCGAAATGGAGGTAGGCCTCAACGAGCTCGCGTCCGGGCGCGCCTACGATCTTGTGCTCATCGCCACGTTTGACGATATGGAGGGCCTGCACGCCTATGACGCGCACCCCGCCCATGCGGCGGTGCGCGCGTTTATCAGGCCCCGCCGCACGGGAACCGTATCGGTGGATTATACGTTTTGACGGATGGGCAGATGCCACCGGAGGCTTTATAGAAAATGAACGAATTCAAGGTAGTTTCCCCGTTTGAGCCGCAGGGCGATCAGCCGCAGGCGATCGACGCGCTGGCAAACGGCGTCACGCGGGGGGACAGGCTGCAGGTCCTTTTGGGCGTGACCGGCAGCGGAAAAACATTTACCATGGCCAAAGTGATCGAGCGTGTGCAGAAGCCTACGCTCGTGTTGGCGCACAACAAGACGCTGGCGGCGCAGCTCTGCTCCGAGTTCAAGGAGTTTTTCCCGGACAGCGCGGTGGAATACTTCGTTTCCTATTACGATTATTACCAGCCGGAGGCGTACATCGCCTCCTCGGATACCTATATCGAAAAGGTCTCCACCGTCAACGAGGAGATCGATAAATTGCGGCACAGCGCGACCTGCGCGCTCAACGAGCGGCGGGATGTCATCATCGTGGCGTCCGTTTCCTGCATCTACGCCCTGGGCGACCCGGAAGAGTACATGCGCCTTTCCATATCGTTAAGGAAAGGCATGGAGATCGGCCGGGACGAGGTTATGCGCCGCCTGGTTGACATCCAGTACCAGCGCAACGATTTCGATTTTGCGCGCGGTACGTTCCGCGCGCGGGGGGACGTACTGGAAGTGTTCCCCATGAACTGGTCGGAAAAGGCCCTGCGGGTGGAGTTCTTCGGCGACGAGATCGAGCGCATCAGCGAGGTCAACGTGGTGACGGGGGAAATGATTGTGGACCGCGCGCACGTCGCGATATTCCCGGCCTCGCACTATGCCACGAGCCGCGAAAAGCTCAACGCCGCCATGCAGGAGATCGAGGACGACATGTACGCCCGCGTCAAGGAATTAAAGGCGCAGGACAAGCTGGTGGAAGCGCAGCGGCTTGAGCAGAGAACGCTCTACGACCTTGAGATGATGCGCGAGCTTGGCTACTGCAGCGGCATAGAAAACTATTCCCGCTATTTTGACGGGCGCAGGCCCGGCCAGCCGCCCTTTACTTTGCTCGATTACTTCCCGAAGGATTTCCTGCTGTTCGTGGATGAAAGCCATGTGACGCTGCCGCAGGCGCGCGGCATGTACCGCGGGGACCGCGCGCGCAAGGAAAATCTGGTGCAGTACGGCTTCCGCATCCCGTCCGCCTACGACAACCGCCCCTTGAAATTTGAGGAGTTCGAGAATAGAATCAACCAGGTCGTCTGCGTTTCCGCAACGCCGGGGGACTATGAGCTGGGCTTGACCACGCAGGTGGCGGAGCAGATCATCCGCCCCACCGGCCTTGTGGACCCGGAAATCTCCATCCGCCCCGTCAAGGGCCAGGTGGACGATATATTGGGCGAAGTGAAGGAAACCGCAAAAAAAGGCTTCCGTACGCTCATTACCACATTAACGAAGCGCATGGCGGAGAATTTGACGGAATATCTCGACGGCATGGGCATACGCGTCAGGTACATGCACAGCGATATCGAGACCATAGAGCGCATGGAGATCATACGAGATCTGCGGCTCGGAGAATTCGACGTGCTGGTGGGCATCAACCTGCTGCGCGAAGGGCTGGACCTGCCGGAAGTCGGCCTTGTATGCATCCTCGACGCGGACAAGGAAGGCTTCCTGCGCTCGGATACGTCGCTGATACAGACGATCGGCCGCGCCGCGCGCAACGTGGAGGGCCGCGTGATACTCTACGCGGACGTCGTGACGCCTTCCATGAAGCGCGCCATAGACGAAACCGAACGCCGCCGCGCCAGGCAACAGGCGTTTAACGAGGAGCACGGCATTACGCCCAGGAGTATTACAAAGGCGATCCATAACGTGCTTGAGATCTCCAGCAAGGTCAGGGACGCGGCGGGCGCGCTCTCTGCCGAGGATAAGGAAAAGCGCGTCGCGATACTCACCCAGCAGATGCGCGAGGCCGCGGCTGCCCTGGAATTTGAGGCGGCGGCGAAGCTCAGGGACGAACTCCGGTCGCTGCAGGGGGAAACGCCGCTTGCGCCCGCAAAGCCCGCGCCCGGCACCGTGGGCAGCAGAAAGCCCGCGCGGGGCAGGACGCGCAAGTAACTACTTAACTTAAAAGCGTTCGCTTTCTTTTGCTTCTTTTCTTTCTCGTGAAAGAAAAGAAGTGAGGGCTTGGGAGCAAAGCTCCCATCGTCCCAACATGCATACAACCGGGGAACCGGTTAAATATTTACGCAAGGGAAAAGGGTACATGCAGGATTCGATTGTCATAAAAGGGGCGCGGGAGCACAACCTCAAGAACGTCACGCTCGCGCTGCCCAGAAACAAGCTGATCGTTATGACGGGGCTTTCCGGCTCAGGAAAGTCCTCTTTGGCGTTTGACACCATTTACGCGGAAGGGCAGAGGCGGTATGTGGAAAGCCTTTCCGCCTACGCGCGCCAGTTTTTGGGCCAGATGGAAAAGCCGGACGTGGACTCGATCGACGGGCTTTCCCCGGCCATATCCATCGACCAAAAGAGCACCAGCCACAATCCCCGCTCCACCGTGGGCACGGTGACGGAGATACACGATTACCTGCGCCTGCTTTACGCGCGCTGCGGCGTCCCGCACTGCCCGAATTGCGGCAAGCCGATCTCCCGCCAGTCCATCGACCAGGTGGTGGACCAGGTGCTTGCCCTGCCGGAAGGCACGCGCATACAGGTCATGGCCCCGTGCGTGCGCGGCAGGAAGGGCGAGCACCAGAAACTGCTGGACCAGCTTCGCAAGGACGGGTACGTCCGCGTGCGGGTGGACGGCACGCAGTACGACATCAACGAGGTACCCGCGCTTGACAAAAAGTACAAGCATACCATAGAGGCGATCGTGGACCGCCTTGTCATAAAGCCCGGCATGGAAAGCCGCCTGACGGACAGCATAGAAACGGCGTTCGCGCTTGCGGGGAATCTCGCGCTTGTGGATATCATAGACGGCGAGCCCATGCTGTTTTCCCAGAACTACGCCTGCCCGGACTGCGGCGTCAGCATGGAGGAGCTTTCCCCGCGCATGTTCTCCTTCAACAACCCGTTCGGCGCGTGCCCCATATGCACGGGCCTGGGCACGCTGCTGAAGGTGGACCCGGATCTCGTGATCCCCGACCCCGCGCTCTCGCTGGAGCAGGGCGCCATCAGCGTTTCGGGCTGGCACAGCGACGCGCACGAGAGCATCGCCTACATGTATTTTAAGGCGCTGTCCGAAACGTACGAATTTTCCCTGGATACGCCGGTGAAGGACCTCCCCGAAAAGGCGGTTAACGCGATCCTGTACGGTACGGGCAAGGAAAAGCTGCATATCGCCTATTCCAAGGAATACGGCTCGGGTTCGTTCGACGCGCCGTTTGAAGGCATCGTCAACAATCTGGAGCGCCGCTATAAAGAGACGCAGAGCGATTACTCCAAGCAGGAGATCGAGGCGTATATGTCCAACACCCTCTGCCCCGGCTGCCACGGCAAGCGGTTAAAGCC
Organism: Feifaniaceae bacterium; assembly: GCA_035561315.1. Classification (GTDB taxonomy): domain Bacteria; phylum Bacillota; class Clostridia; order Christensenellales; family CAG-138; genus JAEYLA01. The sequence goes on along the minus strand of DATMXR010000108.1, from coordinate 435 downwards.
GGAAAGCCTGGCCGTTACGGTGGGAGAGAGGAACATTTCGGAGTTAAGCGACGCCACGGTGCTGGAGGCGCGCGCGTTCCTGGGCGGGCTTTCGCTTTCAAGCTCCAACCGGATTATCGCCGCGCAGATATTAAAAGAGATCGACGCGCGCTTAGGCTTCCTGGTGGACGTGGGCCTAGACTATCTCACGCTTTCGCGCGGGGCCAACACGCTCTCGGGCGGCGAGGCGCAGCGCATACGGCTCGCCACGCAGATAGGCTCCGGCTTGGTGGGCGTGCTGTATATACTGGACGAGCCCAGCATCGGCCTGCACCAGCGTGACAACGAGCGCCTGCTCAAGACGCTGGAACGCCTGCGCGACCTGGGAAACACGCTGATCGTAGTTGAGCACGATGAGGACACCATGCTGGCAGCCGACCATATTATAGCTGTCTC
>DATMXR010000107.1:0-3458 GCA_035561315.1 Feifaniaceae bacterium | reverse complement strand
TCCCGGAGGCGCTCGGCGTGACGGACTTCGTCTGCTCCAGCGTCAACGTCGGCACCACGCGCGCGGGCATCAACATGAACGCGGTGGCGCAAATGGGCCGCGTCATAAAAGCCGCCGCCGAACTGACCCGCGAAAAGGACGGCCTTGGCGCCGCAAAGCTCGTGGCATTCTGCAACGCCGTGGAGGACAACCCCTTTATGGCGGGCACGTTCCACGGCGCGGGCGAGCCGGACTGCGTGATAAACGTGGGCGTTTCCGGCCCCGGCGTTGTGAAAAGCGCGGTTTCCCGCGTGAAGGGCGAGCCGTTTGACGTCGTGGCGGAGACCATCAAAAAGACGGCCTTCCGCATCACCCGCATGGGCCAGCTTGTGGCGCAGGAAGCGTCCAAGCGCCTGAACGTCCCCTTTGGCATCGTGGACCTTTCCCTTGCCCCCACCCCCGCGGTGGGCGATTCCGTGGCGCATATCCTGACGGAGATGGGCCTGGAGTACGCGGGCGCGCCCGGCACCACCGCCGCTTTGGCGCTGCTCAACGACGCCGTGAAAAAGGGCGGCGTCATGGCCTCGAGCCATGTGGGCGGGCTTTCCGGCGCGTTTATCCCCGTGAGCGAGGACGCGGGCATGATAGAGGCCGCGGCAATCGGCGCGCTGACGTTGGAGAAGCTTGAGGCCATGACCTGCGTCTGCTCCGTGGGCCTAGATATGATCGCCATCCCCGGCGACACCCCGGCGGAAACCATATCCGGAATCTTAGCGGACGAGGCCGCCATCGGCATGGTCAACAACAAGACCACCGCCGTGCGCATCATCCCCGCCCCCGGCAAACAGGCGGGCGAGTTCGTGGAGTTTGGGGGTTTATTGGGCCGCGCGCCCGTAATGGACGTGAACCGGTATTCCTGCGAGGCGTTTATCGCGCGCGGCGGGCGCATCCCCGCGCCGATCCATAGTCTTAAGAATTAGGATACGTTCCTTTTCTTTCCACGAAAGATCGGTTGTGTTTGCCTTCAGGCAAACACATCAATCCTTGAAAGATACCCGAATGTGTCATTCGGGTGCAAGTAGCAAAAGAAAGCGCACTATTATTGGAGCTTGTTATGTCCCAATCCGACACCATATTTGCCCCCGCCACACCGATAGGCGGCGCGATCTGCATGCTGCGCGTCAGCGGCGCAAAAAGCGCCGCGGCGCTTTTTGCGCTTTCCAATCAAAAGCTTTCCGAGCATCCGCGCCGCATGACGCGGGTGCGGCTGATTATGGACGGGCGGCAGCTGGACGACGCGATGGCGGTATATTATCCCGCGCCCGGCAGCTACACGGGCGAGGATATGGCGGAAGTATTCTGCCACGGCGGCCCCGCCGTGGTGCGCGCGGTGCAGAACGCGCTGATTTCGTTGGGCTTGCGCCCCGCCGAGCCGGGGGAATTCACGCGCCGTGCATTTTTGAACGGCAAAATGGACCTGGTGGAAGCAGAGGCGGTGATGGACCTGATACAGTCCACCGCCGAGCGCGCGGCGGACGCCGCCATGGAACAGCTCCAGGGCAGGCTGAGCCGCGAGATAACGAACGTGGAAACGCTTCTGACCGAGGCGCTTTCCGGCGTCAGCGCCGCGATCGATTACCCGGAGGAGCTGGAGGAGGACGTATTTTCCGCGCTGCCGGGGCAGCTTATTGAAGCGGAGAACGCCTTATCCGCCCTTATCGCGCAGGGCAAGACCGGGCGCGTATTGCGCGAAGGCTTCCGCGTAGCGCTTGCCGGGCGGCCGAATTCGGGCAAATCCAGCCTGATGAACGCGCTTCTGGGCTATCCCCGCGCAATCGTCACGCCCAAGGCGGGCACCACGCGGGACGTGCTGGAGGAACAGCTTTCTTTGGACGGGATACCCGTGCGACTGTCCGATACCGCGGGGCTGAGGGAGGCCGAAGACGAGGCGGAGCGCGAGGGCGTTTCCCGCGCTTTTGCCGCCATGCAACAGGCGGATCTTGTGCTGCTGCTGCTCGACGGCTCCGTACCGCTTACCGCGCAGGACCGGTCTTTATTAGAAGAAACGCGGAACATCAGGCGTATCCTGCTGCGAACCAAGGCCGATCTTCCCGCCGCGTGGGGGCCGGACGCGCTTTTGAAAAAAGAAGAAGTCCTTCCCGTCAGCGCGAACACCGGCGAAGGCCTGGGCGCGCTGGCCGACGCCGTCCGCCTTGCCGCGGGGCCGGTTTCCGGCGCGTATGTCACCAACGCACGGCATGTGAGCGCGCTGGAGGAGGCGCTTGGCTTTCTTAAGTCCGCTCAAAATGCGCCGGAACCGGACTGCATGGCGACGGATCTCCGCGGGGCGCTGCTCGCCCTGGGCTCCATTACCGGCAAGGCCGTGGATGAAACGGTGATCGGCCGCATATTCGAGCGCTTCTGCGTGGGAAAATAATTGCGAGGCGGCAATCTGTTGCGTATACTCATAGAAAAGCCGCACAGGGAAATGCAAAAGGAGGCCCGGCATGAAGAATGAAAAATCCGCCATGGACGCGCTGCTGCAGCGCCGCAGCGTGCGTTCCTTTACAAAAGAACCCGTAAGCGAAGAGCAGATTCGCGCCATCCTGCGCGCGGGCATGTTCGCGCCTTCCGCGCACAACAGGCGCACCTGGGAGATCATCACCGTCACGTCCCGCGAAACGCTCGACGCGTTGGCCCCTTTAAGCAAATGGTGGGGCATGCTCAGGGAGGCCGCGCTGTGTATCGTCTGCTGCGGCCATTTCCCCGGCATCGACCCTGCGGACGAGGAGTTTTTGGTGCAGAACAGCGTCGCGGCCACGGAAAACATGCTCCTTTGCATCGACGCAATGGGCCTGGGCGGCGTGTGGCTGGGCATCCATACCAGGCGGCCCTATTACGCGGACGTAAAAAAGCTGCTGAACATTCCGGAGGACGTGCGCGTGGTCAGCCTGATCGCCGCAGGCCACCCGAAAGCGCCGCTTGCGCCGCGCGCGCAGCCCGCGGAACGCTTTGATGAGCACAAGTGGCATAGAGAAAAATGGTAAGAAAAATGCAGAGAGGCTCCGCTGCACATGCAGCGGAGCCTCTCCTTTTCAATCAAGACACTATTTCTTTTTCTGCGGCACGCCGCGCGTGAGCTTCACCGCGTCGAACGCGCCGTTTGCGGCGAGGCTGACGACCACCGCGTTGATAAGGCACAGCGCGCCTTTATCCAGCGTCAGCCCGGTTGTAAACGCCGTGGCCAGCAGCAGCAGGACAAATGCCACCAGGTAGCTGAATACCCGCGTGGGAAGCCTCTCAATCCAAGGGATTCCTTTCAACAGCTGGGTGATGAGCGTCGTGGCCAATGTCGCGCCGGAATAGGTGGCCAGCATGCTCCACGAAAAAAACTCTTCCATAGCCCTCCCCTCCCTTTTTACCAGCCTATGAATAGAATCGACCGAATATGCCCCATCCGCTTAGGCCGGGGGCTGTTC
>DATMXR010000106.1:0-2233 GCA_035561315.1 Feifaniaceae bacterium | reverse complement strand
TGGAAAAAGAACATCTGAAACATCGATAAAAGCTTTAGAGCACATGCAACAATCCTGCATTGTGAAAGCACACGCCGATCTGTGAAACTAAAAGCAGGATAACCGGGAGGGCTAAGCTTACATGAAGGATGAAGAAATTCTCTCTGAAATTCGGCGTACGCTCGAAATCGAGGCGGAGTCGATCGCAAAACTGAGCCGGGACTTGGACGGGGACGCGGTGCTGAAGACTGCGCACGCCATTGCGGATTGCAGGGGAAAGGTCATACTTTCGGCCTGCGGCACCTCCGGGGCGGCGGCGAAAAAGATCGCCCACAGCTTATGCTGCATCGAGCGGCCCGCGCTGTTTTTATCGCCCGCGGACGCCGTGCACGGGGGGCTCGGCGTGCTGCAGAAGGACGACCTGCTCATTTTGATCAGCAAGGGCGGGAACACGTCGGAACTGACGCGATTGATACCCGCGTGCAAGGCAAAAGGCGCGAAGCTCGTCGTTGTATCGGAAAACCCGGGCTCGCAGCTTGCGCTCTCCGCCGACATTTATTTGAAGGTCAGGGTCGAGCGCGAGCCCTGCCGCTTCAACATGCTGGCCACGGCCAGCACGCTCGCGGTGATCGCGGCATTTGACGCCGTCTGCATCGCGCTGATGCAGCTCACCGGATATACGAAAGAGCAGTTTGCTCTGATTCACCCCGGCGGGGCGGTTGGCGAAAGACTTCTGGGAAAGGAACAAGCGAAATGAAAGCAGCCGTATTCAAGGACATCGAGGACATCCGCGTGGAGGAACTGCCCATCCCCGCCTGCCCCGCGGGCGGCATTTTGGTGAAGGTACACTATTGCGGAATCTGCGGCGGCGACGTGCGAAATTATTTTAACGGCCTCAAGGGCGGCGTCAAAGACCAGATCATGGGCCATGAAATCTCGGGCGAGGTGATTAAGGTATCGCCGGAGGTAAGGCGCTTCAAGGTTGGCGACCGCGTGGCCATGGCGCCCGACGTCAGCTGCGGCGAATGCTGGTTCTGCAAGCGCGGCCTTGTGAACCTGTGCGAAAACCACAAAATGCTGGGCACGCATTTCCCGGGCGGCTACGCGCAATACCTAGCCCTGCCGCCGGAAGTCCTGCAGCGCGGCTTTGTGGAACCTATCCCCGAGGGCATGAGCTACGAGCACGCAGCGTTCGCGGAAACCTGCGCCGCCGTCATCGCCTGCCAGAAGCGCATCGACGTATCGCTCGGGGATACCGTGGTGATCGTAGGCGACGGCCCGGTGGGCTGCCTGCATCTTGAGGTGGCGCGCGCGCGCGGCGCTAATGTCATCATGCTGGCCAGGGACAAGATCCACCTTGCCGAACGGTTCCATCCCGACGTCTTGATAGACAATTCCGACGCCGAAGCCGCTACCAGGCGGGTGCTGGAATTGACGGACGGGCGCGGGGCGGACAGCGTGATACTCGCGCTGCCCACCGTCATGGTGCAGGGGCAGGCGCTGCAAATCGTGCGCAAGCGCGGCAAAGTCGTGATATACGGCGGGGTCCCCAAGGCCGGCGAGACGTCGCAATTAAATTCCAACCTGATCCACTACAACGAAATCGAACTGACCGGCGCGTTCTCCTACCCCGCCACCGGGCTTTCGGACGCGCTTGCAGCTTTACATGCGGGCGTGATCCACGCGGATATGTACTTAGGGCCCGTCGTCTCGCTTTCGGATGTGGTAAAGGGCATGGACCTGATTAAAACCGGCCGGGCGCTCAAGGTATTGATCGACCCCTGGAAAGAATAAACGGCTAAATTTATCAGAAAAGAAGGGTTTTCATCTTGTACGAGATCGACGCAAAACTGTTGGCTTTGGAAGAAAAGGGCACGCCGGTGCAGGTAAGCCTCATCGGCTGCGGGCAGATGGGCAAGGATATCGTGGCACAAATCAGCAAAATGAAGGGCATCGTCTGCAACATCGTGGTGGATTTGGATACCGCGACTTCGGTGGACGGCTACCGCCAGGCAGGCTATTTGGGCTCCGATATCGTCATCACGGACGACCAGGCGGAGGCGGAAGAAGCGATCGAGCGCGGCAAAAAGGTCGCTACGGCCAACTATAAGCTCGCGATCGCCGCGAAACAGACGCAGGTGGTCATAGACGCCACGGGCTCCCCTGAAATGGGCGCGCGCGTCACGCTCGAATGCGTGTTCCACAAGCGCCACATCGTGATGATGAACGTGGAATGCGACGTTACCATCGGGCC